>JASLIH010000247.1 GCA_030152105.1 Actinomycetes bacterium | reverse complement strand
CGCCTCCTTCGTGTGGCAGGGTGCGAGCACTGGTGCTTGGACGTTGTCGCCGAGCGGTGAGTTCCCCGGGAGTGGCGCTGGCGCAATGCGCGACTCTGCCGTCGACGGGCCACTTGGTCGGCTGGGAACCGCACCGGCGGCACGGTGGTGGCACAGCCCCGGTGATTGGGGCAGCCCGCCGCCTGGGCGTACGGCGGCGGGTCCGGGATCCGGTCCCCTCAGCGGGACTGGCTGCCGGGGAGCAGCACCTTGTCCTCGTTGGGCATGAGGATTCGGTCACTGCCGCACCGCACTTCCGCCGGACCGTTCCACCCGCTCGCGTTGCGCCAAAACCGGACAAGCTGTTCGCCGACGCGGGCCAGGGGCCGGCGGGGTGGCCGGCCACCGGCCTTCGACCGGGCAGCCTACCGGCTGCGGCATGCGGTGGAGTGCGGGATCAACCGGCTCAAGCGGCACCGGGCGGTGGCCACCCGCTAGACAAGCTCGCCGTCCACTATCGGGCCACCGTCCTGGTGGCCGCAATCAACGAGTGGCTATGACTTCTCCGACTTCTGGAACAGACCTAGTCCGGGAACGGGATGCCGTCGCTCGGCCGGTCGGTGCCCATGCCGAAGCGGATGCGGTGGCCGTCGGGGTCGCGGACGTTCATCTCCCGCACCCCCCACTCGAAGTTCGTGGCCGGCTGGACGATGTCGGCCCCGCGGCCCGCCAGCTCAGCATGGAGGGCATCCACGTCGTCCACCCAGATGCTCAGCCACGTCCCGGGGCTGCCCTGGCAGTCGCGGCAGAACTGGACCTCGAGCCCGTCCCGGCTCGCGCCCCCGAAGCTCGGCGGCTCCCCGAACTGCCAGCAATCGGTGAACCCGAGCCGCTCGGTGTAGTAGGCGATGCTCGCCTCCACGTCCCGCACCCGCAGGATCGGCGTGATCTGCTCGAACTTCGGCACTGTCCCACCTCCGAGGCCGGCCGCCGACGTCGGCACGCTAGCATGCCCCGCCGACGGCCACGCCGGCCCTAGTGGCTACGACTTCTGAAACACGCCCTTGGGACCGCGCGCTCAAAACGGTGCTGGTCACGCTGTTTGCACTGGTCATACGCCACATTGGAATTGTCCGTTGTGGACCGCTGATGAACATCATCATTGTCCCTTGCGTCATCCTCCAGGCATCCCCCAAAGCCGCCCCTTATACCTGGGGCTGCGACCCGACGATGCAGCCAACCAGGCGACGCTGTGGCTTCGGCCACGCGGCCCCGTCAACAGCGTACGGTTCGGTGAACCTAGTCGTGCCCCGTGGCCGCTGCCGTGTGAACTAGAGTCCGCCATTTCGTCCTGCCGTGCTAGCGTTGCCCCTCCTGGTCAGCGGGCATATTAGCGGTATTGCCTCGTACTGGACCGTGGCGTGTGGATCAGATGAGGTCCGGATCGCCGGCAACGACGTCCATACGGCGAGTGCCCGGGGTGAGCGACTGCGACCTCAAGGACGTGGTTAGCTGGCCTTCCGGCGAGCTCACGCGGGAGGGCTCGGTATGGAGTGTTATCCCTTTGGCCAGCCAGTCGGCCCGGTCACCTGGCGGCAACCAGGTCCAAAGCCGGTCCTCATCATCGGGGTCTACCCATCTGCGGTGCACGCCCGCTGGATCGGGCCCGATGGAAAAAGCATCCGTGCGGTCGCCGTCGCTGACGAACCCGAACCGTTCTGGACGGGCCACGGCGCCGAGATCAAGATCGCCACCGTCGCCGCCACGGTCCCGGCAGAGGCCGGACGCATCGAACTGGCCAAGGGTCACAACGGTCCATCTGGGCAGGCCCTTGACGAACTCGTGCTCGCGCCGCTTACGCTGACGCGCGACAAGATCCGCGTCGCCGACATCGACAACCGCTACATGGCAAACCAGAGCCAGCAAGACGCGGTTACCCATAACTACGTCCCGCTCGTAGAGCGCGGCATCCTTCCACCCGGCCACGTGGAGACCACGACGGACGATCACCCGGATCCCCAGCGACCGCAGCCCGGCGCTCACCGATGAAGCTGCCGAGGCTGACCCAGCTTGGATCATCACGCTGGGCGACGAGCCACTCCGCGCGCTGGACCTCGAGCCCCTGACCCGGGCAGGCTACGGCGCTCCCCTGCCCGCCGTTGTCCTAGGCCACAACGTGCAGCTGCTTCGGCTCGCCCATACCCGCCAGCAGGCCGGCCACGGGCACTCCTCCAGGGACTGGGCAGAGGCGCACCGTCAGTGGCGAACCGGTGAGGGAGCGGCGGCTGTCCGCCGGGCGATCATGGCGGACCTTGAGCGCTAGGCCCTCAACCTCTGCAGGCCCTTCTCGCTACGTACCTGCAAGGCGTCCTTGCGTGTCTGAGAGGAGCTTTGCCGTGTGGCCGTACCGAGCTGTACCGTCCTGTCTCGGCTGCTCGCGAATGCTCTCGTGCGCAGCTGGTGAGCACGGAGCTTCACGCCGGACTAGTTCGCCACGTCCTCTTCTGCGTCGTCAGGCGTTCTTGAGGGCCCATTGGCTTCCTACCTCGTTGGACCGCCTGGAAGATGCACCCTTCAACCTCGTCACATGCGACACCCAGGGCATCCGCCCAGGAACTGACCAGCTCCAAGTAATGGCGGTATGTATTGGGCGACCAGGCGGCAGGGTTAAGGCGAACGTCGACATGCTCCGCAAGCCAGCCGGCTACGAGCCGGTCGAAGATCAGTGCCCGCGGGCCAGCAGCGCTTTGAGGGCAGAAATACAGGTACTTGGTCCCGAAGGCGGGGCCGAGCCCGTGGAGCCGGCACTCGCCAGCAAGTAGACCGTAGGCGTCCAGGGCACCTCTGTGGGCCAGGTGCTGCGCGACCCTGGCCAGGCGGACAGGGGCATGGGAATTCTCCTGAAGGATGCGAGCGGTGCGCCAGAGGCCATAGCCGACCTTCACCACCAGGAAGGCGTCGAGTGCCGCGGTTGGCGAACGCGAGACTTCCAGGCAGGCCATACGGACAGTGGCACGGTCAAGATACTCGGGTAGTGAGTCGAGTACGTTCCCGCTCTCTGGGAAGCTCGCCAGCCAGCGTTTACGCTGCCAAAGCATACCCGGCTGTGCGGGGCGGCCATTGGCCTGCCAGCTTCTAACGACCCGGATGACCGCTGCTGGCGGCCTCGTCATGGAGTTCCTTCCAATCGACTGCCCTTGGGTATGCCGTATTCGCAGGTCTCCAGCATCTTGCCATGCAACGGCATAGTGTCCGAACCAGCTCTGGGTTATGAGTCATTTGAGCGCCGTTCCAAGAGGTACTCAGGCGACCCGAAATCAGCCCATCAACTGGCCCCTCGGGTAATCCCAACGGCAGCCGTTCCGGTCTGTTCCCGCTGGTGTCGGCACGTCCCGTGAGCAAGCCATGAGCATCCGGCTCCAACTCGACCAGTGTGGTCGTGCTGGTTGATCGCGGCAGACGAGCGGCTGTTACCCGTTCTCGCAACCCCAGCCGTCGCCGTTCCCGTCCAGATCGAACGGGTCGGGTGGGCGCACGCGGATCGGACCCTCAACGTACTCGGGTCCGTTGCCTGACCCGCTCGCACAGTCGTAGTCCTCGACCGCAGGGTCAAGGCACACGTCGGGATAGGACGGATCGCAGTTCGGTCCTGGGCCGGGCTCTGACGGCGGCGTCGTGGGTGGCGATCCAGGGACTCGGCGAACATTGGCGTCGACGAGCTCGCCATGCTTTGCGGTGTAGGTGCCCTGGTAGATGGACTGGCGACCGCCGCTTTCATCGGCGATCAGCCTGATGGTGACGGTGGGGCCGTCCACGTTGAGAATCGTCACCGTGTCGTGCTCAGTTTCGGCAAAACCTCGCACGAATTCCTCGTAGGACGGGCTGAAGTTCTTTCCGCCAAGCCGCCATGCCTTGGGATAGTCGTGGGCGTTGATAGCGGCGAAGTAGTCGCGCACCACGGCCGCCGGATCCGACTCCGGCTCCGGGTCCTGCTTCGGAGGATCGGATCTTGAGGTCGGGTCATCACCCGGTGGGTCGGCTGGGCTGGGGGTGGTCGGTGGGGTGGGGTCGGGTCCGGTGTCGGTGGTGCCGCTGGCGGCAGCGCACCCGGTGGCGACTAGGAGGGCGAGGCCGATGGTGGCGGCGAGCAGGATGCGGCCGTGGCGCTTGGGCTTGGGCTTGGGCTCGGGTGGGGCGGGGCTGGTTCTCCAAGTGTGGATCGGGTCGTGCCCGGGTGTGTTCCCGTGGTTGGTCGGTGGGGCACCGGCCGCGTCGGCGGCTGGTTCGTCGAGGGCGGGGTCGGGGAAGTGGACAATCTGCTCGGCCCCATAGCCCCATGCCATTCCTTTGCCGGTTGTGCCCGCTGGTCGAGCAGGCGCAAGAACCAGGCCACGCGCCGCTCGGTAGCGTCGGCGGCCTGCCGGCAGGTCAGGGTCAGCCGTGGCGTGCAGCCGCCCAGCTGCGCTGGTATGTCAGTCGGCGTTGCGGCTCAGGGCGCCGCCGTCGGCGCGCTACGGCGGATCTGCCCACGCACGGCCAGGCAGGATCGGGTGGCAGGTCCCTACAGATGCTCACCCCGGGATGCGGGTGCTCCCTGAGTGACCAAACCGTACAGGCTCGTCAGTAAAGCAGTGGTCAATGTGCTCCCACAGAACCACTACAGTCGCCAGGTGCGGCCCTGCCATCGCCACATTTTCCCAGGTCTTGCAGCGTCTGAGCCATCCTCAGTGGCAGCACCGTGGCACCACTGAGTACGCCAGACGAGACGCGGCTCCAGTCCGTCCGGTCGTGAGTGCCTCTCGGCCCTGGCTCTCTGCGACCAGGGATCGATCGGCCGGCCGGGCACGGCAGGGCCGATCAAGGCCTTGACCCCTTGCATGCCATGTAGTTTCGGCCTGCTTCGCTCCCCCTGGTCAGGGGCGGACGGTCGCTCAGCGGCCCTCTTGGAGTGACCGTGAGTGTCCGCTGGTTACCGCTGGTGACCGCTGCTAGTGGCATGCGGGTGGCACGCGGCCGGTGGGAACGATGTGGCTCGCACCTGTCGGAGAAGGCTCCCCGCTCGCGGGTCGGTGTGGCTCAGCGCGGGTGACGACGATCTCGTTGGCAAGCCGCGAAGCGGCGCGGCAGCCAGTGGCCGGCCGGATCACGGTCAGTCGAGCCGACTGCTCAGCTGCCCTCGGTGGGCTCCCGCAACGACGACCCCTGGTTCCGATAACAGGGAGCGGCGGGGAGACCAGCCCTCCCAGCGCTGCCTATCTTCCGCGGTGCAACAGGCCCTGATCGGCATCCCTCGCCTACGCGCGAAGACGCGCCACATCAATACGTGCAACCCACCTTTATATCATTTTGTCCACGAATTATCAATCCGCTAGGTTTAAGGGATAAGTGGGATTGATTGCTGCCGAGGCCTAATGCCTCAATTGGGGGTGACAGTATAAGGGGGTGCTGATGGCCCCGCGATGGAT
>JASLIH010000621.1 GCA_030152105.1 Actinomycetes bacterium | reverse complement strand
GGTCCCCCAGCGCTTGCCCCTCGGACGCCAGAGTCCAACCCGGCCACCGGTGACGCGATACAGACCTCGATGCACCGACCACGCGAGACGGACGAACCAGCGCGGCGGAAGTCGCGGTCCTCGCTCGGCGTTGTTCGACATGGCGCGTCCTTTCCTCCCGTCTACGGATCGGTTTGGAGCAGGGCTCGTGCCTCGGTCAGATCGGCCGTGGTGAAGCCTTCGGTGAAGGTCTCGTAGGCGGCGCGCAGGCCCATCCGCACCCGCAGCGCCCCGGTGGCCCCCCACGGCTCGGCTGCCAGGTCGCGCTGCGCGACAACACAGCTCTTCGCGGCAGCGGCGGCGGACGTGAAGACGGCCATCATTCCGTCGCCGGTCGTCTTGACCACCTGGCCGTTCGAGGCTGCTACGGCGGCCTGCAAGATGCGGTCGTGGCGCTCGAGGGCGGCCTTCATGGCCTGAGGGAACTGTTCCCAGAGCCGGGTGCTGCCCTCGAGGTCGGTGAACAGGAAGATCAGCGTTCCCGACGCTGGCTCAGGCTCCACCGTACCCGCCCCCGACGCCGGTCATGGTTCGCCCCAGGCGTCGGCGCGTAGGAAGCGGCTGACGGCGAAGAACCAGATAGTGGAGAGGATCGCCACCAGCAGCAAGGCCAGAAGCCACGGCGCCGGTCGCAGCCAGCCGATGATCAGGGCCGTCGCTGCGCCTCCGCAAAGCGCCAGGCGAAGGGGGCGGAACACCACCGACAGCTGCTCGGCGTCGGCCAGCGCCTGCTCGGTGAGGACCAGGGCGAGCAGGCCCGTGGCGACGGCACCGGCCAGCAGCCAGCTCGTGCTCGCCGGCGTGCTTGCGTCATGGGCATGTCCGATCAGGCTGACCATCCCGGCACCCGCCGCCGTGATCGCCAGCGTGATGGGGAGATGGCTCGTCACCCAGTTCGCCAGCGCGACACGGTTGGCTCTGGGCAGCCGGCTTCCCACCAGATCGAAGTAGATCCACCAGAAGCCGAAGCCCATCGACAGCGCCAGCATCCCGGTGACGATCGTCCTGGCATCATGCTCGGCCACCGACAGGCCGTCCACGACACCGATCACGACCTCGCCGAGGACGATGATGGTGAACAGTCCGAAGCGCTCGACCAGCGAGTCGGTGGGGGTCAGGCCCAGGCCGGCGCGGGACCTCCGGGCGGCCAACGCGATGCCGACGATCCAGGCGACGCCAAGGCCGGCCCAGACGAGAAGTCGTGGGGTGGCCGTGAGGAGGGCGCTGGCCCCGATCACCGCCACCGACACCCCCGTGCCGACCACATAGCCCCCCGCGAGCGCCAGGAACTCGGTGTGGTCCCGACGACGGTCCTGACGCCAGACGGTGGACCACAGCAAGGTCTGGATGAGCTGGTAGGTCGCGTACACCATGGCGAAGCCCCGGCCCCCGCCGTTCGCGGCATCGGCGGTGAACACCGCCAGCAGGACGAGAATGCCCATCTGGACGAAGACGATGCTGCGCGTCCGCCCGTCCTCACGGCCATGGAGCTCCAGGTACAGCGACCCGTTGATCCACGCGATCCAGATCAGGGCGAAGACAACGGCGAACTCGGCCACCCCGCGGACCGAGAGATGCCCTGCCAGGTGGTGGGACGCCTGGCCGAGCACGGCCACGTACACCAGGTCGTAGAACAGCTCCAGGTTGCTGACCTGGCGGTCGGCGATGATCTCGCCGTGGGCTCGTGGCGGCCGCCAGAACCACCGCTTGAAGCGGCCGTGGGTCTCGCTGGTCATGGCATCAGTAGACCATCTCGCCCTAGAGCCGGGATGCTCGACGTCGACCTGGACCGCACCAGACGGAGCGAGCCTGCTCCGGTCGCTGCCACAGCACCGCCCGGACTTCCGCCGCGAAAGCGGTAGACCGTGCGTGGCGTCAAGGATCCGTCAAGAACGGCGCGGGCGGCGTCAAGGCTTCGTAAAGAACCCTTCACCCCGCCTGCGCGGCGGCGTACATACCTGAGTCGACATGCACGCCTGCACTGTTCCCGGTGGCAGGCACACGGGAGAGGCGAGGAGCGGTATGGACGCGGTTGCGATCGTTCTTGCCCTGGCGGTCTTTGCGCTGATGTTCGGCCTGATTAGGGCGATGGATCGGATATGAGCGGCGCGGACGTCTTCGGGCTGGTGATCTCGCTGGTGGTGTTCTGCTATCTGGTCTATGCGCTGTTGCGCGGGGAGCGGCTGTAGATGACCTGGCAAGGTTGGTTCCAGATCGTGATCTATGTGGCCGTGCTGACCGCGCTGACACCGCTGTTGGGCGGCTACATGGCGCGGGTCTACATGGGCCACCGAGTGGTGCTCGAGCGGGCGCTGGGACCGGTGGAGCGCGGGTTCTACCGAGCCGTGCGTACCGACCCGTCGCACGAGCAGGACTGGAAGCAGTATGGGCGGACGGTGCTGGTGTTCTCGGCGCTGTTCTGGCTGGTCCTGTACGCCATCCTGCGGCTCCAGGGGGTGCTGCCCTTCAATCCGCTGCGGTTCGGCGGGGCGCCGTGGGACGTCACCTTCAACACGACCTCGTCGTTCATCACCAATACGAACTGGCAGTACTACGGCGGCGAGACGACCATGTCGTACCTCTCCCAGATGGCCGGGCTGGCCGTGCAGAACTTCGTCTCCGCTGCGGTCGGCATGGCGGTCCTCGCCGCGGTCATCCGGGGGTTCGCGCGCCGGGAGACGAACAAGCTAGGGAACTTCTGGGTCGATCTGACCCGGTCGCTGCTGTACATCCTGCTGCCGCTGTCGATCATCGGGACGCTGGTGCTGGTCTCCCAAGGCGTGGTCCAGACCCTTACCGGCTCGGTCAGCCTCACCACCCTCCACGGCTTCGAGCAGGTGCTGGCGCTGGGGCCGGTCGCCTCCCAGATCGCCATCAAGCAGCTCGGCACCAACGGCGGCGGGTTCTTCAACGTCAACTCGGCCTTCCCGTTCGAGAACGCCACCACCTTCTCCAACTTCGTCCAGCTGTTGTTCATCCTGCTGATCCCGGCGGCGGCGACCTACCAGTACGGCAGGATGATCGGGCGGGTCCGCCAGGGCTGGGCGCTGTACATCGCCATGATGGTGATGCTCGGGATCGGGATCGGCAACGCCTACTACCAGGAGGCCAAGGCCACCCCCGCGCTGACCGCCGCCGGCGTGCACGCCACGGCCGGCAGCGGCTCCACCGGCGGCAACCTGAGCGAGAAGGAGCAACGGTTCGGTATCGCCAACTCCGCGCTGTGGTCGACGGCCACCACGGATGCGTCCAATGGTTCGGTGAACGCCGCGCAGGAGGCCTACAGCGGCTTCGGCGGGATGACGCCGCTGGTCAACATGATGACCGGCGAGGTCATCTTCGGCGGGGTCGGCTCGGGCCTGTACGGCATGCTGCTGGTGGTGCTGCTGACGGTGTTCCTCGCGGGCCTCATGGTGGGCCGAACCCCGGAGTATCTCGGCAAGAAGATCCAGGCCCGCGAGGTCAAGCTGGTGGCGATCGGCGCGCTGTACATGCCGGTGGTGGTGCTGATCGCTGCGGCACTGGCGATCGCCACGCCGGCCGGGAAGAAGTCGATCTATGACGCCGGGCCGCAGGGGTTCTCGGAGACCGTCTACGCCTACACCTCCCAGACCAACAACAACGGCTCGGCGTTTGCCGGCTACACCGGGTTCGTGCAGCCCAACGCGCCCGGCAACCAGGGCGCGACCGGGGTCCCGTTCGCCGACCTGCTCGGCGGCCTGTGCATGCTGCTCGGGCGCTTCATCCCGCTGCTGGCCGCGCTGGCGGTGGCCGGGTCGTTGGCGGCCAAGCGACCAGCGCCAGCCGGGCCGGGAACGTTCAGGACCGACTCGCCCATCTTCCTGGTGCTGCTCGTCGGCGTGATCGTGATCGTGGCCGCCCTCAGTTTCCTGCCGGCGCTCGCGCTCGGCCCGATCGTGCAGGGCCTCAGCAATCAACTCTTCTAGCCAAGCCCGCGGAGGCAGCAGTGCGCAGAGACATCGTCGGATCGGTCGTCGCCATTGTGGTGCTGACCATCGGCCTCGGCCTGGTCTACCCACTCGTGATGACCGGCGTGGCCCAGGTCGCCTTCAATGACCAGGCCAACGGCAGCCAGGTCGAGCGTGACGGCAAGGTGGTCGGCTCGCAGCTGATCGGCCAGGACTTCCGCAAGCCGGTGCTGGACGCCAGCGGCCAGCCGAAGATGGACGAGGACGGCGAGCCGGTGCTCGAGGCCGACCCGGCCTGGTTCCAGAGCCGCCCCTCGCAGAGCGGCTACTCGGCCAACGTCACGTTCTTCGCCAATCTCGGCCCCAACCAGAAGGACCTCGCCGACCAGGTCAAGGCGAACCTGGACAGCTACCTGGCGTTGGAGCGGCCCTTCACGCCAGGGCTGACCGCCGATGGGGTGCCGGTCGACGCCGTCACCGACTCCGCCTCGGGGGTCGACCCGCACATCTCGGCCGCGAACGCCCGCATCCAGGCCAACCGCATCGCCGCGGTGCGCAAGGCGCCACTAGACCGGGTGCTGGCGCTGATCCGCCAGCAGACCGACGCGCGTGCGCTGGGAGTGCTCGGCGAGCCGGGCGTGAACGTGCTCGGCCTGAACCTCGCCGTTGACAAGGAGTTCCCACTGCGATGACCACAACCATCCAACCCGAGCAGGCGCCGCGGTCTGCGGCGTCGGCACCCCGGTCGATCTTCGAGCCGGCAATCCTGCGCGCCGCTATCTGGCCGAGCTTCGCCAAGCTGGACCCGCGTGTGCAGATCCGCAACCCGGTGATGTTCGTGGTGGAGATCGGCGCGGCCATCACCACCGTGGCCTGGCTGATCCAGGCGTTCGGGGGCGGCCCGCTGGGCGGCGGCAACGAGCCCTGGTGGTTCACCTTCACGGTCAGCGTCTGGCTGTGGCTGACAGTGGTGTTCGCCAACTTCGCCGAGGCACTCGCCGAGGGTCGTGGCAAGGCCCAGGCGGCCGCGCTGCGGTCTTTGCGCACCGACACCACCGCCCGGCTGCTGGACGGCGGCCAGCGGCGCGCGTCCGAGCTCCGTCGCGGGGACGTGGTCGTGGTCGAGGCCGGCGAGATGATCCCCAGCGACGGGACGGTCGTCGACGGCATCGCCTCGGTCGACGAGTCGGCCATCACCGGTGAGTCCGCGCCGGTGATCCGCGAGGCGGGCGGCGACCGCAGCGCGGTCACGGGCGGCACGCAGGTGCTGTCGGACCGGATCGTGGTCGAGATCACCGCCGAGCCGGGCAAGAGCTTCCTGGACCGCATGATCGCCCTGGTCGAGGGCGCCGACCGGCGCAAGACCCCGAACGAGATCGCGCTGAACATCCTGCTGGCCGCGATGACCGCGGTGTTCCTGGTGATCGTGGTGTCGCTGCGGCCGTTCGCGCTGTTCGCCCAGACCGCCGCGTCCACGACCACGCTGATCGCGCTGCTGGTGGCCCTCATCCCGACCACCATCGGGGCGCTGCTGTCGGCCATCGGGATCGCCGGCATGGATCGGCTGGTGCGCCGCAACGTGCTCGCCATGTCCGGCCGGGCGGTGGAGGCGTCCGGCGACGTCGACGTGCTGCTCCTGGACAAGACCGGCACCATCACCTTCGGCAACCGCCAGGCGACCGAGTTCCTGCCCCTCCCTGGCGTGCCGGTCGATGAGCTGGCCGACGCGGCGCAGCTCTCTTCGCTGTTGGATGAGACGCCAGAGGGCCGCTCGATCGTGGTACTGGCGAAGGAGCGGTACGGCCTGCGCGGTCGCGAACTGCTGGACCGTAAGGCGGAGTTCATCCCCTTCAGCGCCACCACCCGCATGTCGGGTGCCGACCTGAACGGCCGCCGCATCCGCAAGGGCGCCACCGACGCGGTGGTCGACTGGGTCACCGCCCAGGGCGGCACCGTGCCCGACCAGCTGGAGCCGATGGTGGAGGAGATCGCCCGCAGCGGCGGCACCCCGCTGGTGGTCGCCGACGGCGTCCGCGCGCTGGGCGTGGTACACCTCAAGGACATCGTCAAGGGCGGCATCCGCGAGCGCTTCGACGAGCTGCGCCGCATGGGCATCAAGACGATCATGATCACCGGCGACAACCGGCTGACCGCGGCGACGATCGCCGACGAGGCCGGGGTGGATGGCTTCCTGGCCGAGGCGACCCCGGAGGCCAAGCTCGACCTGATCAAGGAGCAGCAGGCCGACGGGCGGATGGTTGCCATGACCGGCGACGGGACCAACGACGCGCCTGCCCTCGCCCAGGCCGACGTCGGGGTGACGATGAACACCGGCACCCAGGCCGCCCGCGAAGCCGGGAACATGATCGATCTGGACTCCAATCCGACCAAGCTGATCGAGATCGTCGAGGTCGGCAAGCAGCTGCTGATCACCCGGGGCGCGCTGACCACCTTCTCGATCGCCAACGACGTCGCCAAGTACTTCGCCATCCTGCCGGCGATGTTCGCCGCCACCTACGCGGTCGCCGGCGACCCCACCGGCCCGCTGGACCAGCTCAACATCATGCGGCTGGGCACCCCGCTGTCGGCGATCATGAGCGCGGTCATCTTCAACGCGCTGATCATCCCGCTGCTGATCCCCCTCGCCCTGCGCGGGGTGCACTACCGCCCCGTCGGCGCGAACGCCCTCCTGCGCCGCAACGTGTGGCTGTACGGGTTCGGCGGCATCATCGCCCCCTTCATCGGCATCAAGCTGGTCGACCTCGTCATCCACAACCTCCTGGGCGCCTGACCGTGACCACCCGCGGGACCCTGCGCGTGTACCTCGGGATGGCCCCCGGGGCCGGCAAGACCTACGCCATGCTGGGCGAGGGGCAGCGGCGCAAGGCCCGCGGCAGTGACGTCGTCGTCGCCTATGTCGAGACCTACGGTCGGCTGAAGACCGAGGAGATGCTCCGCGGCCTCGAGGTCGTCCCGCGACGCACCATCACCTACCGCGGGGCGACCTTCACCGAGATGGACCTCGACGCCGTCCTCGCCCGCCGGCCGCAGGTGGCGCTCGTCGACGAGCTCGCCCACAGCAACATCCCCGGCTCCAAGCACGACAAGCGCTGGCAGGACGTCGAGGAGCTGCTCGACGCCGGCATCACCGTGATCAGCACCGTCAACGTCCAGCACCTGGAGTCGCTCAACGACGTGGTCGAGCGCATCACGGGCGTCAAGCAACGCGAGAGGATCCCCGACGAGGTGGTCCGCCGCGCCACCCAGATCGAACTTGTCGACATCACCCCGGAGGCCCTGCGCCGCCGCATGGCGCACGGCAACATCTACCCTGCTGAGAAGATCGACGCCGCACTGACGAACTACTTCCGCACCGGCAACCTGACCGCCCTCCGCGAGCTCGCGCTGCTGTGGGTTATCGAGCGGGTGGACGAAGGCCTTCAGCGCTACCGTAACGAGCACGGCATCACCCAACCATGGGAAGCACGCGAGCGCATCGTGGTCGCGCTGACCGGTGGCCCGGAGGGCGAGACGCTGATCCGCCGGGCGGCCCGGGTCGCCGCCCGAACCTCCGGGGCGCAGCTGCTCGCCGTCCACGCCGCCAGCAGCGACGAGCTGACTGGCGCCGACCCGGCCGAGCTGGCCCGCCAGCGAACCCTGATCGAATCGCTCGGTGGCAGCTACCACCAGGTCGTCGGCGACGACGTCGCACGGACGCTGCTGGAATTCGCCCGCGCCAAGAACGCCACCCAGATCATCCTCGGCGCCAGCCGCCGCGGCCGGCTGGAGACCTTCCTGGCCGGCGAGGGGATCGGCGCGACCATCACCCGGCTGTCGGGACCGATCGACGTGCACATGGTCACCCACCAGGAGGCCAGCGGCCACCACGGGCCTCGGCTGCCGAAGCTGCTGGGCAGCGGACTCACCACGCGCCGCCGGCTCCAGGGCGCCGTGGTCGCCGCCATCGGGCTGCCCTTGCTCACCATGGTCCTGACGGGGCTGCAGGCCGGGCTGAACCTGTCGAGCGAGATCCTGCTCTACCTGCTCCTGGTGGTCGGGGTCGCCCTCGTCGGCGGCTTCTACCCGGCGCTGGCCGCCGCCGTCGCCGCCAGCCTGCTGCTCAACTGGTACTTCACGCCGCCGGTGGGCACCTTCACCATCGCTGAGCGGAACAACGTGCTCGCGCTCCTGGTCTTCGTCGTCGTCGCCGCTGCCGTCAGCGCTGTCGTGGAGCGGGCCGCCCGCCGAACCCGGGAGGCGGCCCGGGCGGCCGCGGAGGCGGCCACGCTCGCCACCCTGGCCGGCAGCGTGCTGCAGGGCGCGAACCCGCTGGCCGCCTTGCTCGACCAGCTCCGGGAGACGTTCGGGCTGGCCACGGTGAGCCTGCTCGAACGCCCGACCGGCCAGCTCGACGACACCGGCTGGCAGGTCGCCGCCGCGGTCGGGCAGGCCCCCCCGGCCACGCCCGGCGAGGCCGACGTGCAGGTGCCGGTCAGCGAGACCGTGACCCTGGCCGCCACCGGGCCTGCCCCCCGTCCAGAGGACCTCCGGGTGCTGAGCGCGTTCGCGGCGCAGGCGGCCACGGCGCTGGAACACCAGCGGCTCACTCAGCAGGCCGAACAGGGACAGGGCGCGGTCGAGGCCGACCGCATGCGCACCGCCCTGCTTGCCGCCGTCAGCCACGACCTGCGCAGCCCGCTCGCCTCAGCCAAGGCGGCGGTCGGCAGCCTCCGCAGCCACGAGGTCACCTGGACACCGCACGACCGCGACGAGCTGTTGGCCACCGCCGACGAGTCCCTGGACCGGCTGATCCGGCTGGTGGAGAACCTGCTTGATCTGAGCCGGCTGCAGGCAGGAGCGCTCAGCGTGTTCGTCCGGCCAGTCGCGCTCGATGAGATCATCCCACTCGCCCTGGACGACCTCGGGCCCGGGGGCCACGACGTCGCGATCCGGCTCCCCGAGGACCTGCCTGACTGCCTGGCCGACGCCGCCCTCCTGGAACGGGTCGTCGCCAACCTCATCGCCAACGCGCTTCGGCACAGCCCGCCCGGCAACCCGCCGCTCCTGAGCGCCAGCACGCTGGGCGACCGGATCGAACTTCACGTCGTGGACCATGGACCCGGCATCGCGCCCGAGCACCGAGACCAGATGTTCGCTCCGTTCCAACGCCTCGGCGACACCGACAACACCACCGGCGTCGGGCTCGGACTCGCCCTGTCCCGCGGCCTGACCGAAGCGATGGGTGGAAGCCTGACACCCCAGGAGACGCCGGGTGGAGGGCTCACCATGATCGTCAGCCTGCCGAGCGGGGGGAAGCACCCACCTGCGCCGTCACTGCCAACGACGCCCTCCCAGGTCGCGCCATGACCCGCGTGCTGGTCGTTGACGACGAACCCCAGATTCTGCGCGCCCTGCGGATCAACCTGGCCGCCCGCTCCTACGACGTCGTCACCGCCGCCGACGGCCACGCGGCGCTTGCCGCGGCCGCCAAGGCGGTGCCGGACATCGTGGTGCTCGACCTGGGACTTCCCGACATGGACGGCATCGACGTCATCCGGGGGCTGCGAGGCTGGACCGCGGTCCCCATCATCATCCTGTCCGGGCGCAGCCAGAGCGCCGCCAAGGTCGACGCCCTCGACGCCGGCGCCGACGACTACGTCACCAAGCCGTTCAGTATCGACGAGCTACTGGCCCGCCTGCGGGCGGTCACCCGCCGTGTGCCAGCCGGCGACGAGGCACCCTGCGTCCGGATCGGCGATTACCTGGTCGACCTGCAAGCCCATCGCGTCACCAGCGCCGCGGCCACCGACGGCCTGCGCCCGCCGGCCGATCTGCGCCTGACACCGACCGAATGGCAACTACTCGAGCAGCTAGTCAGGAATCCCGGCAAGCTGGTCAGCCAGCGAGAGCTGCTGCTGAGGATCTGGGGGCCGAAATACGTCGACGAGACCCACTACCTCCGTCAGTACATGGCCCAGCTCAGACGCAAGCTGGAGCCGAATCCCGCACGCCCCCGCCACCTGCTCACCGAGCTGGGCATGGGCTACCGGTATCAGCCGTGAGGGAGCCCGGTATGGCAGGCAGGTTCACTGAGGAGATCGACGGCGAGGGCGTTGCCTGGGCGGCGGCCGGATTCGTCGCCAGCCTGCTGATCGGCGTCGTCATCGAACCATTCCGAGGCACAGTCGGACTCGAGAACGTCACGCTCGGCTACCTCCTGGTGGTCGTGGTCACCGCCGCCGTGGGTGGCCGGGCAGCCGGGCTGATCTCGGCGCTCTCGGCCGCCCTCTCCTACGACTTCTTCCTGACCACTCCCTACCACTCCCTACGGATCGACTCAGTCGCCCAGGTGATCACGGTCGCGCTGTTGTTCGGCACCGGCATCGTGGCGAGCCTCGCCGGGAGAGCGCGTCGGCGACGCAACGTCGCGGCCGACACCCAGGCCGGCATCATCCGCCTCCTCAACACGATCACCAGCGCGGCCGCCACTGGTGAGGAGGGTGTTGACCGTGTCGCCGCCGAAGGCATCTACACCCTCCTGGACGCCCGCCGGGTTGTGATCCGGCGCGGCGGTCCAGACAGCGAGGTCGTGGTCGCCGACATCGGCGAGCCCGAGGCCCCAATCGACCTGGACAGCCTTGCCCGCCTCGACGCCGAAGGCCACATCCTCGATGAGCGGCCGAGGCCGCCCAGGGGACCGGTGGTGCGGTGGGTGCGACCCTCCCAAGGGGCCGTCCTCCAGCTCATCCAGCACCGGCAGCCCGTCGGCCAGCTGATCGTGACCTTCCATGAGGGCCAGTGGATCCCGCCGGTCATCAGATTGGCCCTGGCCACCGTGGCCCATGCCCTGGCGGCGGCTACCGGACCGGCCGTCAGCCACGACCAGTAGGAACCTGCCTCACCTCAGGCCGGCACGACAAAGCGGTAGCCGATGCTGGGCTCAGTGACCAGCAGCTCGGGCACGGATGGGTCGTCGAGCTTGCGGCGCAGGCTGGCCACATGGTCCCCGATCGATCGGCCCTTCTGCTCGGACCCGGCCCCCCAGAGGCGTTCGGACAGAAAGCGGTTGGTGCAGAGCCGGCCCTCGTTGGTGGCCAGTATCTCGAGGAGCCGGTACTCGGTGCGGGTCAGCCGTACCGGCTGCCCCCACCTGGTGACCAGCCCGGCATCAAGGTCGATACAGACCGGGCCGACCTCGACGCGTCGAAGCCGGTCGGGGCTCTGGGACCGGCGGTGCTGCAGCGCCCCGCGGACCCTGGCCAGCAGGTCGGTCATGGTGAACGGCTTGGTGACGTAGTCGTCGGCGCCCAGGTCGAGTGCCGTGGCCCTGCGGTACTCGTCGTCGACGGCGGTGAGAATCACGACCGGCATCGACGTCCAGGTACGGAGTCGGGCAAGCACCTCCAAACCGCCGACGTCGGGAAGGCCCAGGTCGAGCACGATGCAGTCGGGCTGCTGGGCCTCGATCACCGTCAGGGCGTCCTCGCCCGTGGCGGCGGTCAGCGCCTCGTAGCCACGGGCGCGCAGGTTGGCGGCGACGACGCGCAAGATCGAGGGCTCGTCGTCGACCACCAGGATCCGGTCACCCATGACCTGAGAATAGGGACGTCCCGGAAGGACACCCGCGCCAGACGGCGCTTCTTGATGGCTTCTTTGCGGGCCGCCATGGGTTCTTAACGGCTCCTTTGCATCCGGTCGAGACAGTGGACAGAGGCCGAGCCCACGCGATGTCCCATGCCCACGCGTGGGCCGGCCGAGGAACCAGCCGTCACCCAGGAGCGCCATCCTTGTCCGTTGAACCAAAGGCCCCGCTACATCCGCTGTCGTCCCGTCCGAACCGGTCGCGGCGCTATGAGTCACCTGGATACCGGGCCAAGCGGGTGCTGCTCGGCCCGGCGTTGCGGACCAGCCAGCTACTGCACGAGCGCATCAGCAAGCGGGTCGCGCTGGCCGTGTTCTCCTCCGACCCGATCTCCTCCACGGCCTATGCCACCGAGGAGATCCTGCTGGTGCTGGTGTTCGCCGGGTCGGCCGCCACCGCGTTGGCCCTGCCGATCTCGATCGCCATCGCCGGGCTGCTGGGCATCCTGGTGCTGTCCTACCGCCAGATCATCAAGACCTACAGCTCCTCGGGTGGGGCCTATGTGGTCAGCCGGGACAACTTCGGCGGGCTGGTCGCCTCGATTGCCGGGTCGGCCCTGATCATCGACTACATCCTGACGGTCGCCGTGAGCGTCTCGGCCGGGACGGCCGCCTTGACCTCGGCCTTTCACGCCCTCGAGCCGTGGCGGGTGCCGATCGCGGTCGGGTTCGTGGTCCTGCTGGCCTGGGGCAACCTGCGCGGTCTGCGCGAGTCCGGGCGGATCTTCGCCATCCCCACCTATCTGTACGTGGCCGGCATGGCCGTGGTGGTGCTGTGGGGGATCTGGCGCTGGGCGTTCGGCGGCCTGGGCCCGGTCAGTTACCCTCCGACCGAGGCGCCCCAGCTGGAAGGCTTCGGGGCGGCGCTGGTCCCGGTGTCGTTGTTTCTCATCCTGCATTCCTTCTCGGCTGGGGTGACGGCGCTGACCGGGGTGGAGGCGATCTCCAACGGGGTGTCGGCCTTCAAGCAACCTCAGGCCCGCAACGCCCGCACCACGCTGGTCGGAATGGCCGCGATCATGGCGTTCCTCTTCATCGGGATCACCTTTCTGGCCACCCGGTTTGACGTCCGCCCGTTCGCTGATGGCAATCCCACCCTGGTGGCCCAGCTGGCCCACCATGTGCTGGTCAACCCGGCCGCGTTCATCGCCATCCAGGTGGCTACCCTGCTGATCCTGGTCCTGGCGGCCAACACCTCGTTCTCCAGCTTCCCGCTGCTGGCCTCCTTCGCCGCCGACGACGCCATCCTGCCCCGCCAGCTCCGCAAGCGCGGCCACCGGCTGGTCTACTCCAACGGCATCCTGGTGCTGTCGGCCGCGGCCGTGTTCCTGGTGATCGCCTTCCGGGCCGACACCCACCAACTCATCCCGCTGTACGCCATCGGCGTGGTCCTCTCCTTCACCCTGTCCCAGGCGGGCATGGCCCGCCGTCATCTACGCCTGCGCGAGCCGGGCTGGCGTAAGGGTTTGTTGATCAACGGCACCGGCGGGGTCATCACCCTGGTCGTGCTGGTCGTGATCGCCGTCACCAAGTTCGCCGACGGCGCCTGGATGGTCTGTGTCGCCATCCCGGCCCTCGTGCTGTTGTTGCAGCGGGTCCAGCGGACCTACCGCGCCGAGGTGACCCAGCTCAAGGTGGAGGCGTCCCAGCGCCTCGCCCCACCCAAGCCCCGCCACGAGGTCGTCGTCCTGCTGGAGGACCTGGACCAGGCGGCCCTTGGCGCGCTGCAGTACGCCCGACAGCTCAACCCGCTGTCGATCACCGCCCTGCACATCGCGGTCGACCCCGACCACGCCCGAGAGCTGGCCCACCTCTGGTCCAAGGTGAACATCCCGATTCCGCTGGAGATCGTTGACGCCCCCGACCGCAACCTTCCGGCCACCGTCGAGGAGACTGTGGCCGAGATGATCCGGCCGGATACCGAGGTCACCGTGCTGGTGCCCAGACGGCGCTATGTCGGCTTCTGGCGCCGCGTGCTCCACGACCAGACGTCGGCCGAGCTGACCAAGGTGCTCGGCCACCTCGACAACGTCAACGTGACCCTCGTGCCGTTCCGGCTTCGCCACCGCGGTGGGCTCAGGCCCGTCCCATCCACCAGCACCGAGACGGCCGCGACCCGATCGTCCAACCGTCGGTCCTCCCCATGACCTCCCAGTTGCGCAGGCGAACAAGCATTGACGGAGAAGGTGTCACGTGGGCCGTGGGCGCCTTTGTCGCCAGCCTGCTCATCGGGCTGCTCGTCGAACCCTTCCGGGGCACCATCGGGCTGGAGAACGTCGTCATCCTCTACCTGCTCGTGGTCGTGGCCGCGGCCGCGATCGGCGGACGAGCGGCCGGCATCGTCGCCGCGTTCTCGGCTGCCCTCGCCTATGACTACTTCCTGACCACTCCCTACCACACGCTGGCCATCGACTCGCTCGCCCAGGTCATCACCGTGGCCTTACTGGTCGCCACCGGCATGGTGGTCAGCATCGGCGGCCGGGTTCGTCGCCGCTCGGCCGCACTCGCCGAGGCGCACGCCGATGCCATCCGGCTGCTGCACCGGGTCACCGAGACCGCCGCGGCCGGCGGCGCCGTCGACCGGGTCGCGGCCAAGGGCCTCCAGCGGCTGCTGGGCGCCCGGCGCGTCAGCGTCCTCCGCCGAAGCCCGGATGGGTTCGCGGTCACCGTGGACGTCGGCGACACCCAGCCACCGCTCGACCTGGAGGCGTTGACCCACCTGGATCGTGAAGGCCGCATCCCCCCGGGGCATCACCGTGTCCTGGACGGCACCATGGTGCTGCCCCTCGAGGGGGTCGCCCTCGACCTGGTTGCTCGGCAGCAGCCGATCGGCTACCTGGTCGTGATTCCCGGTCGCGACGTCCCAGCCGACCGCACCATCCGGCTCGCCGTGGCAGCCATGGCCAACGAGGTCGCCGTCGCCACCGAGCAATCCCAGCGGTGATCCGTACGGGAGGAGTAGTTGGCCACCACAACGAGGGACGCCGCGACCCCCCGGCTGTCGGGCCGCCTCCGGAGCTGGCTCCTGGAGGGACTCACAACCCAGACCAAACAGCTGCCCGGCCCATACCAGCAGGCCACCGTGCACCACCAGCATCCATGGTGGAAGGTCATGTGCCTCACCGGGGTGGACTACTTCTCCACCCTGGGCTATCAGCCGGGCATCGCCGCCCTCGCCGCCGGGGTCCTGTCGCCCATCGCCACCATCCTGCTGGTCCTACTGACGCTGTTCGGTGCCCTCCCGATCTACCGCCGCGTCGCCGCCGAGAGCCCCCACGGCGAGGGTTCGATCGCGATGCTGGAGCGGCTGCTGTCATGGTGGCAGGGCAAGCTCTTCGTTCTTGTGCTGCTCGGCTTCGTGGCCACCGACTTCATCATCACCATCACGCTCTCGGCCGCCGACGCCACCGCCCATGTCATGGAGAACCCGCTGGTCCCCGGCTTCCTCGACGGTCACCAGGTTGCCATCACGCTGTTCCTCATCGTGGTGCTGTGCGGGGTGTTCCTCAAGGGCTTTACCGAGGCCATCGGGATCGCGGTCGGGCTCGTCGCCGTCTACCTGCTGCTCAACCTCGTCGTGGTCACCGTCGCTCTTGGACACCTGGTTGCCAACCCGGAGCTGGTTATGGACTGGCGGCAGCTGCTGACCACCAGCTACAGCAGCCCGCTGGCCATGGTGGCGGTGGCACTGGTCGTCTTCCCCAAACTGGCCCTCGGCCTGTCAGGCTTCGAGACCGGCGTGGCCGTCATGCCACTGGTCCGCGGCGACCCCGACGACACCCTTGAGCACCCGCGGGGCCGGATCCGCAACACCCGCAAGCTCCTTACGACCGCGGCCCTGATCATGAGCGGCTTCCTCATCACCAGCAGCTTCGCCACCACGATCCTCATCCCGCACCAACAGTTCGAGCAAGGCGGCCAAGCCAGCGGCCGGGCCCTCGCCTACCTGGCCCACCAATACCTGGGAAACGGCTTCGGCACCGCCTATGACCTCAGCACGATCAGCATCCTCTGGTTCGCCGGCGCCTCGGCGATGGCGGGTCTTTTGAACATCGTGCCCAGGTACCTGCCCCGCTATGGGATGGCTCCCGAGTGGACCAGGGCGGTCCGCCCCCTGGCGCTCGCATTCACGGCAGTCGCGTGTGCGATCACGGTCATCTTCCAGGCCGATGTCGACGCCCAGGCAGGGGCATATGCCACCGGGGTGCTGGTCTTGATGTCCTCGGCGGCCGTCGCGGTGACGCTGTCGGTCCGGCGCCGCGGCCGGCGCTCCGCCATGCCTGCCTTCGGCCTGATCACGCTCGTGTTCGCCTACACCACGATCGCCAACATCTTCGAGCGACCCGAAGGCATCAAGATCGCCTCGTTCTTTATCGCCGCCATCGTCGCCACCTCGCTCATCTCGCGAGTGACCCGGGCCACCGAACTTCGCGTGACTGCGGTCACGCTTGACCAGACCGCCCGACGCTTCATCGAGGAGGCAGCGGCCGAGAGTGAGCTCCGCATCATCGCCAACGAGCCAGACGCCCGCGACCTCTTGGAGTACATCGAGAAGGACCACGAAGAGCGCGAGAGGAACCAGATCCCGACCGACGACCCAGTGCTGTTCCTGGAGGTCACGGTAGCGGACCCATCGGAGTTCGCGTCGCAGCTGCAGGTGACCGGCGAAGAGCGGCACGGCTACCGCATCCTGCGGATGGAAAGTTCCGCCGTCCCCAACGCGATCGCCGCAGTGCTGCTGCACGTGCGCGACCTCACCGGTAAACGCCCACACGTCTACTTCGACTGGACCGAGGGAAACCCAGCTGCGCACTTGCTGCGCTACCTGATCTTTGGCAGCGGTGAGGTCGCGCCCGTGACGCGGGAGGTGCTCCGGGCAGCAGAGCCCGACCTCCGACAACGCCCCTTCGTCCACGTGGCGTGAGCCTGCTTCAAGCGGAGCACCTGAAACCGCGGTGAAACCGCACTGAACCTCGTGGCATGCATGCTCGGCGAGGTCGTGGCTACCAGGCCACAGCGACGAGACGAGGGGAGCATGACCACCACCCGAACCCAATCGGCGATCAGGGCCACTGGCCTGCGCAAGTCGTTCGGCGACCAGGTCGTCCTGGACGGCATCGACCTGGAGGTTCCCGGCGCAACCGTGTTCGCGCTGCTCGGCCCCAACGGCGCCGGCAAGACCACCACCGTGCACATCCTGTCCACCCTGATCGGCGCCGACGGTGGCGAGGTGCAGGTTGCCGGCCATGACCTGGCCGGGGAGCCGGACGCGGTCAGGGCCGTCATCGGTGTCACCGGCCAGCTCACGGCGGTGGACAACCTGCTCACCGGCGAGGAGAACCTGGGCCTGATGGCCGACCTACGCCACCTGGACCGGCGTGAGGGCCGGCGCCGGGCCGCTGAGCTGCTCGAGCGGTTCGACCTGGCCGAGGTGGCCCGGAAGCCGGTCGCGACCTACTCCGGGGGCATGCGGCGGAAGCTCGACCTGGCCATGGGCCTGGTCGGCGACCCGCGCATCATCTTCCTGGACGAGCCGACCAGCGGTCTCGACCCGCGCAGCCGCCGCACCATGTGGCAGCTCATCCGCGACCTCGTGGCCAGCGGGGTCACGATCTTCCTGACCACCCAGTACCTCGAGGAGGCGGACGAGCTGGCCGACCGGATCGCGCTCCTCGACCACGGCCGGCTGGTCGCCGAGGGCACCCCGGACCAGCTGAAGCGCCGCATCCCCGGCGGCCACATCCGCCTGGGGTTCGCCGACCCGGACGGACTCGAATCGGCCGCCCGCACCCTGGGGGAGGTGGTGCGCGACGACGAGGCGCTCACCCTGCAGGTCCCCAGCGACGGCAGCGTCAAGTCGCTCCGGGCCCTGCTCGACCGGCTCGACAACGCATCGATCGAGGTCGGCGAGTTGTCGATCCACACGCCCGACCTCGACGACGTCTTCCTCACCCTCACCGGGCAACCCGACAAGGAGAAGGAGCCAGCACGATGACCACACTCTCCTACGCCGTGGCCGACTCGGCCACGATGCTGCGCCGCCAGCTCCGGCACATGCTGCGCTACGCGTCGGTGACGGTCTTCCTGGTCGGCATGCCGATCGTCTTCCTGCTGCTGTTCGTCTACGTGTTCGGCGGCACCCTGGGCGCCGGGCTCGGCGGCCCGGCAGGCGGCCGCGCCGAGTACCTGGAGTACGTCGTTCCCGGAATCCTGCTGATCGCCGTGGCCGCCGGCGGGACCGGGACGGCCATCTCGGTGGCCATGGACATGACCGAGGGGATCGTGGCCCGCTTCCGCACCATGGCCATCTTCCGTCCCTCGGTGCTGACCGGCCACGTCCTCGGAAGCATGATCCAGACGATGCTCAGCCTGGCGGTCGTGACCGGCGTTGCACTGCTGATCGGGTTCCGGCCCACTGCCAGCGCGGTCGAGTGGGTCGCGACCGTCGGTGTCCTGGCCGGGATCACCCTGGCGGTCACCTGGCTGTGTGTCGCGTTCGGCTTGGTGACCAAGACCGTCGAGGCGGCCAGCAACCTGCCTACGCCCCTGGTCTTCCTGCCGTTCCTGGGCAGCGGCTTCGTGCCCACCGAGTCGATGCCGGTCGGGCTGCGCTGGTTCGCCGAGTACCAGCCGTTCACACCTGTCATCAATACCGTGCGGGGGCTGCTGGTGGGGACCGCGATCGGCAACAGCGCAGTCATCGCCGTCGCCTGGTGTGCCGGCATCACCCTGGTCAGCTACCTCTGGGCCAGGAGGCTGTACAACCGCGATCCTATCCGGTAGCCCCGTCTAGCCCTGGCCGCGCTCCCGAAGGGCGGCCAGGGCAGCGGCTCGTAGGTCCTCCTGACCCAGGCCGGCGTACGACGACACCGCCTCGTCGTACGCCGGCCTGTCGGCCTGAGTGGCGGCCTGGCGGGCCCTTGGCGTGGACATGGTGGGCTGGAAGTTCCGCGGAAACCGGAAACGCTCGGCCAGGGCGATCATCCGCACCCCCGACCTGGTGGCCCGCTCGTCCCCCGTCCTGGCGCCCCGGTCCAGGTCCACCATGGCCAGCGCCAGCAGGAGCCCTCCGGAAATGGGCAGCTCCATGAGGTATGGCGGTGGGTTGGCGACCGGGTGGGTGAGCATCCGCTCCAGCCGGCGCGGGAGCTCGTCACTGAGCTCCCCGACCAGGTCGAGCCGGCCCTGCTGGGCGTGGGCGACCACGGTGACGGCCTTGGTCTCCAGGGTCCACGGCTCCTGCCCAGGGTCCATGCGGACGCCGAAGACCGGGTCGGCGGTGTTGCTGAGCAGGTCGACGGCGCGTCGCCACTGGCGCAGCCCGGCCTCGATCTCACCTCGGGCAAGCAGGATCTCGGCTCGTACCCCGAGGCCGTAGGTGAGCGTCCCCACCGGCTCGTCCGCCCGAGGCGGCGCCGTCTCCTCCAGCCAGTGCTCGGCCTCGTCGACGTCGCCGAGCTGGAGGTTGGCCAGCACCATCCACCACCTGAGCCCGACCAGGTCCGACCATGCCTCCAGCCGCTCCAGCACCGGCAGCACGGCCAGTAGGTGGCGCCGCGCCTCGTCGCCCCGCTCCAGCTGCAGGCACAGCTCACCCATGCGGCTGTGGGCCACCGCCTCCAGGTAGGGGAACTTCCGCTCCTCGAAGACCTCGAGCATCCGCTGGGCCGCCTTCAACGCCCGTTCCAGGTCGCCCTGGTTCTCCCAGAGGTAGCTGACGATGCCGCTGGCGGCGCCGGCCACCAGCGGCTCGTCGCTCTCGGCGAGCTCGTACAGGGCCGAACGGTCCTCGGCCGCAGCTCCCAGCACGACCCCGACGGCTCGGACCAGAGTGTCCGGCGGAGCGGGGGGCAGCCGGCGCAGGGCGACCAGCGAGCGCACCGCCCGGGGCCCCTGGAGGAGGAACGTGTAGGTGGTGGACAGGATCAAGGCCGTCCGGGTGACGTCCAGGAGCTCGGGCCCAGGGCGGAAGTGCGACAACACCCGGGGGGTCTCGTCGGCCAGCGTGCCCATCCGCTGGTAGTTGGAGTCGATGTTCCAGAGGCCCCCGAGCACGGCCGAGGTGGCCGCCACCGTGCCGCCGTCCCCCCTGGCCAGCCCGTACCTGAGTGCCTGCACGAGGTTGTCCTGCTCGGCTCGGGTCCGCGCCACCGCCGGGAAGGGGTCGGCCCCGAAGGGCGACTCGTGGTGGGCCACCCCGAAGTCGCGTGCCCAGGCCAGGAACCGGCCGACCACCTGCTCGGTCTCCCCGGCGGCCTCGCGGTGGGCCGTGCTGAACTCGCGCACCGTCTCCAGCATCCGGAACCGGACGCCCGCCGGGGTGTCGGCCACCTGGAGCAGCGACTGGTCGGCCAGGTGCTCCAGGACGTCGACGACGTCGCCGAGGCCGAGCACCCGCCGCGCGGCGTCGGCGGTGAACCCGGCGGGGAAGGCCGACAGCGCCCGCATGGCCGCCTGCCCGGCCGGGTCGAGCAGGTTCCAGCTCCAGCTGACGACGGCCTGGAGGGTCTGGTGCCGCTCGGGCGCGTCGCGGGGGCCGCCCCGCAGCACGCCGAAACGGTCCTCCAGGCGGCGGGCGATCTCGGCCACCGACATCACCCGGACCCGGGCCGCGGCCAGCTCCACCGCCAGCGGCAGCCCGTCCAGGTGGCGGCACACCTCCTCGACCACGTCGGCGGGCAGGTCGGCGCCGGGGCGGGCCGCCCTGGCCCGCTGTTGGAACAGCTCGACCGTCGTCGGCAGGCTCAGCTGCGGCAGCAGGTACACCGACTCCGAGGAGAGGCCGAGCGGGGCACGGCTGGTGGTGAGCACCCGCAGGTCCTGGGACATCGACACCAGGGCACCGACCAGGTCGCCGGCGCCGGGCAGGACGTGCTCACAGTTGTCCAGCACCAACAGCACCGGGCCGGGACCGAGCGCGGCCACGATGCCGCCGAGCAGGTCGGTCGGGACGGCCCGCTGGCCGACCGGGGAGCGCCCGGCCTCCCCGGCGCCGACGACCGAGGCGACCGCGCCGGCCACGTCGTCGTCGGAGGCGACGCCCGCCAGGGCCACGAACTGCACCACCCGCTGCTCGGCTCGCCGGCTCACCACCTGCGCGAGGCGGGTCTTGCCCAGGCCGCCGGCGCCGACGATCGAGGTGACCCGGGAGGAGCGCAGCAGGCTCGCCACCGCGGCGAGGTCGTCGTCGCGGCCGACCAGCGGGTTGGGTTCGTGCGGGACGCCGTGCCTGACCACTGGCGCGCTGCCCTGCAGCAGCTGCTGCTGCAGGGCCTGCAGTGCTGGGCCGGGGTCGGTGCCAAGCTCCTCCCGCAGCGAGCGGCGGTACGCCTCGTACCTGGCCAGCGCCTCCGACGGCCCCGCCGCCGCCGCCTCGCAGCGCAGCAGCTCCACCAGCAGCTCCTCGTCCCGCGGACGCTCGCTGGCCAGGTCGGCAAGCGGCGCGGCTGCCTCCGCACAGCGGCCCAGCCGGGCCAGGGCCAGCGCGCGGGCCCGTGCCAGCGACCGGTAGGTCGATGCCCGCTCGGCCCGCAGCGCCGCCACCGGGTCGTCCAGCCCGGCGTCGGCGCCGTCCGGGGCCCCGTCCCACAGCGTCAGGCCCGCCACGGCCTCGGCGAGTGCGGCCAGGTGGTCGCCGGCGCCGGCGAGCCGGGCGGCCGCCGCCGCGCTGCGGAGGACCGCCGAGGCGTCGACCTGCTCGTCGGCCAGCGGCAGGCGGTAGCCGGCGGGTGTGCTGGCGATCACGTCGGCGCCGAGCTGGGCCCGGGCGCGGGAGACGACGACCTGCAGCGCCTTGGCCGGGTGCTCGGGCTGCTCGACCGGCCAGAGCCCGTCCACCAGCCGGGCGGTGCTGCAGCCGGTGCGCAGGTCACCGGCGAGCAGCGCCAGGAGGCCACGCAGCCGGGGGCTGGTGACCTCACGGCCGCGGTAGGCCACCCGCGGCAGCAGGGTCAGCTCAATGGTCACCCCACTAGGGTAGCCAGCCCGACGGCCAGGAGGTATGGGTTCGGGCCCTGGCATACGGTGTTGAAGCGCCACCACCGCCTGGC
>JASLIH010000236.1 GCA_030152105.1 Actinomycetes bacterium | reverse complement strand
CTCGTCGGGGTGCAGCCTGAGGTTGTAGCTGGCGGCCCAGGTGGCGATGGCGGCCGTGTCGGGGGGGCGGGCAGCCCAGCGCAGCAGGAGCCCAAGCAGTGCGACCGCGGTGGTGATCGCTAGGGCCCAGCCGAGCATCAGCATGCCCCTTCCAGCATTATGTACTAACGATCTAGTACGTTAGATCCATGTGGGCTGGAGTGTCAACGCCACACACCGCAGCCCGGGCCTCACTGTTCGACCCAGCCCGTCGGCGGAACCGGTGATGAAGATGCGTGCCAGAGGCCGAGCTCGACCCCGACGGGGAAGGCGATGGCCGCAGCAGCCCCAGCTCTGGTCGCTGACCGGCCTGGCCACGTCGATCCCTCGGCCCGCAGAGCGGTCACCGTGACGGCGACGTCGTGGCACAGCGGGAACAGCTGGCCCAGCCGCCCTCCTCGACCGGATGCACAGCGAGCTCGGCCGGGGGGGCCGCTGCGGCGACGCGGCGTGCCGGTGGCCTAGCCGCGCTGCAGCATGCCGCGGATGAAGGCCGCCTGGCCGGCGTGCTGGAGGTCGTCGGCGATCACGCTCACCAACCGCACACTCAGCGACACCGGCGGATCCCAGGACCAGTCTACGATGCGGGCCAGATCGGCGTCGCTGAGACCCTTCACATCGCGGGTCGTCTGCTGGTGGACCGCGTCGTGGTAGCCGACCAGCAGCTCCCCGGAGCCCACCTGCACAGCCGCCACGTCATCGGCCCGGTGCCCGTAGCCGGTATCCCGGGCGTCGAACGGCAACCCGAACCGCTCCACCCAGCCCTGGGAGAGCCAGACCTGCTCGGCCTCGAAGGCGTCCGCCAGATGGTCGTCCTGGATGCGAGTCAGGTGCCACACCAACCAGGCGATCGAGTTCGCCTCGGGATCGACTCGAAACGCCAGCTGCTCGGGCGAGAGGCCGTCGATAACCCGGTGGACAACCTCGCGGATCCTGCCGAAGGCATCGACGAGCAACTCTGCGCTGGTCATAGCGGCTCCTACACGTCGCCGGGCGCTCCCCCGAGGGAGCGGCGAGATTGTCAGCTTGGCTCGGGCAAGGCTACCGCGCCGTCAGTCACTGAAGATCGAAGGAGGAGGTAGGTGGTTGGCCTCATACAATGACTCGTGAACGCTGGAAGTGGATACGAGGCGGCCTTGCAGGACCCTGAACATCGACCGAGGCTCCCGAGCCACGAACTGGTCGGGTCGCCTGGCCGTCTCAATGTCGCTGGATCTGGGTCCTACCACCGATCCCAGTGGTCCATCGTGTCGCAAGGGTGACGGGCGGCCGACCGGACGTCGGTACCGGCTCTGTGACGGTCGGGTACCCGGGCGGCGGCGACGGCGCTGTGGCGTTGACCGACGGCCGGGGCCGTCCGTAGCCTGCGTTGGCAGCCGTTCGAGCAGGGGAGGCCATGAGCAGGTTCGACGATCAAGTTGCCATCGTGACAGGTGCAGGTTCGGGCACGGGCGCCGCTATCGCCACCCGGCTGGTCAGGGAGGGCGCCAGCGTCGTCTGCACCGACCTGGACGGCGCCGATCAGACCGCTGCGCTGCTCGGGGAGCGTAGCTGGGCCGTCCGGCTCGACGTGGCCGATGCCGGCAGTGTCGCCCGCCTGATGGCGGAGGTCCGCCAGACCCACGGCCGCCTGGACGCCCTGTTCAACTGTGCTGGGGTCGATGGCATGGTACGGCCGCTGACGGAACTTTCTGAGGAGAACTTCGAGCTCGTCATGCGGGTCAATCTCAAGGGCCCGTTCCTGACGATGAAGCATGCGATCCCGCTCATGGTCGAGGGCGGCGGCGGCGCCGTCGTGAACGTTTCCGCCACGTTGGCACTCGCCGCTGCGCCCGGCTTCGCGCACTACGCAGCGGCCAAGGCGGGGCTGCTACAGCTCACCAAGACGGCAGCGCTTGAGTACGGAGAGAGCGGCGTGCGCGTGAACGCGATCTGCCCAAGCGTCATCGACACCCCGACGTTCCGGGCGACCACGGCCGGCATGCCCAAGGAAGTTCTCGACGGCCTGCTCAGCCGACAGGGGATCCGCCGGCTCGCCCGCGCCGAAGAGGTGGCCGCCGCGGCCGTCTTTCTGGCAAGCGACGACGCCTCCTATCTGACCGGCGCCGTGCTGCCGGCCGACGGTGGCTACCTGGCCGGTTGAGCGGCACTGCGGAGCCCCACCCCCGTTACCTGCCCGGCGCAGGTGGGCGTGGGCCCGGGGCAGCGGAGCGCAGCTCGCCCAGCAGGGCGCGGGCCCGCGACGATGACGCCAGGTCGCCCTTGCGCTCGGCCACGGCCAGGGCGTCTTGGGCGGCCTGCCGAGCCTCGCCAGGCCGGCTCCCAAGCAGCAGCACGCGCGCGAGCGTGAGCAGGGTCGAGGTCTGGACGAGGGGACATTGGGTTGCCGCGGCCAGCTCGGCCGCCTCCCTAGCCAGCCGCTCGGCGTCGGCGGTCGACCCGGTGCGGGCGAGCGCCCTGGCCCGGGCCATGCGCCATTCGCCCTGCGCGGCCGCGTCCTCGCTGTCGGCGGCGGCCGCCTCGGCGATCTGGCTCAGCTGTTCCGCCTCCTCGTCGCGACCCCCGATGGCAGAGATCGCCTCGGCGAGCAGCGCTGCGTGGATCGCCAGGGTCCCGCCCTTCTCGCCGATCCGAGCGAACGCCTCGTAGGCAGGCCGCAGGACCCGCTCGGCGTCGCCCGGTCGGCCGGCCAGCAGGTAGGTCCAGGCGCTGAACTCGACCCGCCCAACCTTCCAGAGCTTGCCGGTGAGCTCCTCGCGGATCGTGTCCGCCCGCGCCAACAGGCGCTCGGCCTCATCGAAGCGCTCCAACATCGCCGAGCACAGCGCCAGGCTGTCCAGCACCATCATGGTCGGTCGGAGCGCCCCGCCGAGTTCCGCAAGGATCCGCTCGCAGCGCTCCACCGCCTCCTCGACCGGCGTCGGCCCCAGACAGAGGCTTGCCGCGATCCCTCCCAGGATGCGCGTCTCGGTCCTTCGATCCCCGGCCCGGCGGGCGTAGGCGACGATGCGCTCCCCGACCCGCTCCAGTTCCGCCCACTGGAGCCGGCGGTTGTAGACGTGGGCGATGACCCGCCAGCTGTGGGCCAGGCCGATCCGGTCGTCAGACTGCTCGAACAGCGCGATCGCCCGGCCGGCCTCCCGCTCGGCGTGCTCGGTCCAGCCTCGCGGCCTGGTCACCTCGCCCAGGTAGAGCAGGGCGATCGTGCCCCGGGCGGACAGGAGGCGGTCGCCGGCCAGTTTGGCGCCGTCGGCCGCCTCGGTGAGGACCTCGTGGGCCCGCCGCCACTCGCCCGCCTCGGCAAGCGCATCGCCCAAGTCGAGCAGCGAGGCAACCCGGTCCGGGTCGCCGGATGGCAGCAGGTCGAGCGCGCGGGAGAGCAGGTTCACGGCCGCGGGCGGGTCGTCGCGGCTCATGGCCCGGCGCCCGCCGCTCGCGAGTCGCCTGGCGCCCCGCATGGCCAGCTCCACCTCCCGGGGGCCAATCCGTCCGAGCTGCTCGAGATAGCGGTAGGCCTGCTCGAAGTGGTGCCCGGCGATCTCGTCGCGCTCGGGCCGCACCTCCCCGTCCTCACGCCCGAGCCAGTCCGCGAGACGCTCGTGCAGCTCGGCGCGGCGGCGTTTGGGCAGCGCTTCGTAGGTCACGTCCCGGATCAGGAGGTGGCGGAACCGAAAACGCCCGGGCCCGGCTGTGGCGGCGTCACCGTCGACGGCGCCGCCCGCTTCCTCGGCAAGGATCAGCTGTCTGCGGACCAGCACGGCCAGGCGTGGCCCCACGGCCGGCCGCTCGGGCTCTGTCGAGAGCGCGTCGACCGCCGGGCGGTCGAACACCTGGCCGACCACGGTCGCCCGCTCCAGGACCGCCCGCTCCTCGACGTCGAGGCGATCAAGGCGGGCCGCCAGCAGCGCGGACACACCGCCCGGGATGGGGACATGGGCAAGGTCGGCTGTGGCCTCCCATCGATCGTGGGAGCGGACGAGCAACCTCCGGTCGATCAGCTCAGCGATGAGCTCCTCGATGAACAGCGGGTTGCCGCCGGCAGTCCTGGCAATGGTGCCTGCCGTCTCGGTCGACACGCCGGCGCCGCCGAGGAGGTTGCCGATCAGCCGGACGCACTCGTCCTCGCCGAGCGGCTCGAGCATCATCACCTCGACCTCGGTGCTGCGGGCCCCCCAGTCCGGGCGGTCGTCAAGCAGCTCGGGTCGGGCGGTGCCGACGATCAGGATGGGGGCATCGCTGGCGAAGCGGGCTACATGCTCAAGGAGGTCGAGCAGGGCAGGGTCGGCCCAGTGGAGGTCGTCGACGACGACGATCAGGGGCCGGCCACGAGCCAGCGCCTCGAACAGCCGCCGGACCGCCCACGGGACCTCCTCACGAGACGCGGTCTGTCCATCCGTCCCCGCCATGCCCGCCAGCCCCTCGGCCACGAAGGCGGCGTGTTCCTCGCCCTTGAGCAGGTCGCGCAGCCCGAGCCGTCCGCTCGCCATCGCGGCCTGGCGGATCACCTCGGCGATCGGCCTGTAGGTCAGGCCCTCCCCGTACTCGACACAGCGGCCGCGCAGGACCGTCCCCTGTGCCTCCACGGTCGCGAGGAACTCCTGGACCAGGCGGGACTTCCCCACGCCCGCCGGGCCCAGGACGAGCGCCAGGTGACAGGAGCGTCCGGCCACGGCGGTCCCCAGGGCATTGTCCAGGAGCCCAAGCTCGACGGTCCGGCCCACCATCGGCGCTTCCAGGTGGCGAGCGTGCCCCAAGGTGTCCGGTCGGACACCGAGCAGCCGGAAAGCCCCAACCGGGTCGCCCTTGCCCTTCACCGCGAGCGGCGCCACCGGTTCGACCGTGGCCGCGTCGCGGACGAGCCGCCAGGTCTGCTCGCCGATGAGCACTTCGCCGGGGCCGGCTGCCTGCTCGAGCCGAGCAGCCACGTTCACCGCGTCGCCGACGACGATCTCCTGCCCATGGACCGCGTCGCCGACCACTACCTCCCCGGTGTTCACGCCGGTCCGAAGGGCAAGGCGCACGCCCCACGCCGCTTCGAGCTCCCTATTAAGCTCAGCCAGGGCATCGCTCAGCTCCGCGGCGCCTCGCACCGCCCGCAATGCGTCGTCCTCGTGTAGCCGCGGGATGCCGTACACCGCCATCACGGCATCCCCGATGAACTTGGCGACGGTGCCGCCATGACGCGCGAGCACCTCGGCGGCGCGGTCGTAGTACCGGGTGATCACCTCCCGGAGCGACTCAGGGTCGAGCCGCTCACCGAGCGGAGTGGACCCCACGAGATCGCTGAAGACCACCGTGACCGTCTTACGGACCTCCCGGCCCGTGCCGGAGGCGGCAAGGGGCGATCCGCAGGCAAGACAGAACCGGGCCCGCGCCGGATTGTCCTCGCCGCATTGCGCGCAGATCGGCATGCGCAGAGCGTAGGAGGCGAGCCCGGCCATGGCTACCTTCAGCTGCAGACGGCCCATCCGACGCGAAGCTGCTTCCGACCAGCGGGCGCCCCGCACCTAGACAGTCCCCCAGGACGCTTCGCTTCCAGCTGTCAGGTCGGCTCATTGCGTGGCCGGGGCTCCGAACTGGTGAGCGTGGAGGGGGAACGACGCTTGCAGCATCGGTTCCTCGCGCAGCGTCGCTTGTCAGCAGATTGTCAGCAGCTCACTTGTGGTGTCCGCTAGACCACTCTGAGTGCTGACTGGTTCGGGTGGTTCATGCGGTCCCAATGAGCTGGGTCGTCAGGCTTGGTGGCGCCCCCCGAACTGCCAGTCGTGGATCTCCACGCTGGCATACAGCCCGGCCTGCACATAGGGCGCGCCGGCGAGCATGGCCTCCACCGCGGCGCGGTCACCGAGCTGAACCAGCAGCGCGCTGCCCACCCACCCGGCGCCGTCGTCAGCCAGCAGGGGACCGCGCAGGATGAACCCGTCGCGGTGGCCGGGCTCGCCGAACCAGCGCCGCTGCGCCGCCTCCAGGGCCTGGCGGGCCGGCTCCACGCCTGGCTTGCCGCGACCGATGACTAGAAAACGCCGGTCATCGCCAGCCTCGGCGGGGTAGTCCCACATCGTGCGGCCCAGCACATTGCGCCAGCGACGGACCAGCACCTCGCCGTATACGCCAGCCCGGTAGAAGGGCTCCTGGAAGGCGAACACCCGCGCGGCCTGGGCGTCCGGCAGGTCCACGATATGCATGCTGCCGGTCCAGGTGCGGTCCGCGGTCAGCGTCGGCCCCCTGGCGATCATATGCTCCGCATAGCCGTCCACGAACGACCAGTGGACCTCGGCCAGCTCGTCGGCCAGCGCCTCGGTCCCCGACCGGCCACGACAGTAGAAGAAGTACTCCACGGTCAGGCATGCTAGCCAGCTTCGGCGCCCCCGCCCAGATCCTGACGACCGCCGCGGTAGCGGCGGGCGGCCCACCGCCGCAGGACGCGATCCGGCGCCGCTCGGCGCCGGCGGCCCCGGAACGGTCAGGGTGAATCCGGTCGAGGGCTTGGCCCGGCGGCACTACACTGCGTCGATGAACCCCCAAAACCCCCTGCCCGAGGCGGTCGACGCGGTCGCCGGCGAGCACAGTTTCTCCGGCGTGGTGTCGGTGGACCGCGGTGGCGAGGTTGAGTTCGCCCGGGCGTACGGCCTGGCCCATCGCGCACCAGATCCCGAACACCGTGGAGACCCGGTTCGCGATCGCCAGCGGCGCGAAAGGGCTGACCGCCTTGGTTGTGGTGAGCCTGATCGAGCAGGGAGTGCTGGACTTGTCCAGCACTGCGCGGTCGGTGCTGCGGGATGACCTGCCACTCATCGACGACCGGGTGACAGTGGAGCAGCTGCCTGGTGCGGGCCCGGGTCTGTGAGCCGGCCGGGATGCGCGACAGCGAGTTCCTGCGCTCCGACGAACTCCCGGACCGGACCGCCACTGGCTACGTGCCGGCCGGGGGCGGCCGGTGGCGCAGTAACGTGTTCCACTTGCTGGTTCGCGGCGTGGGCGACGGCGGGGCGTACACCAGCGTGGCCGACCTGAGTACCTTCTGGCGGGCTCTGTTCTCGCCGGGAAGATCGTCCCCGCGAGGTGGGTGGCCGAGATGGTGCGGCCACACAATGATGTGCCGGGGGAGCCGATGCGCTGCGGGCTCGGGTTCTTCCTCCACGAGTCGCGTGACCAGGTGATGCTGATCGGGCAGGACGCCGGGGTGTCGTTCATGAGTGTGCATGACCCAGCGCCCGGCCTCACCTACACCGTGATCTCGAACACCGCCGACGGCGCCTGGCCGGTGCTCAGGCATCTCCGGGAGCGTTTCTCCGCATCCTTGGGAGAATGACGGTCGCCTGACCTCGACCGGAAGGCAGCAACCCTATGAGCGACGACAACCCGTTCCCCGCCGAACGCACCGCGGTCATTACCGGGGCCGCCTCCCCGCGTGGCATCGGGCGCGCCACCGCCGAGCGGCTGGCCCGCGACGGCTGGTCGATCGCCATCCTCGACCTCGACGGCGAGGCCGCCAAGCGGACAGCCGCCGAGATCGGCGGCGGCCGGTCGGTGGCCTCGCTCGGCGTCGCCGCCGACGTCGCCGACCCGGACTCGGTCGAGGCGGCCATCGCCCAGGTCGAGGCCAGTCTGCCGCCGATCATCGGCCTGGCCAACGTGGCCGGGGTGAGCTCCCCGGTCGACTTCCTGGACCTTACCCTCGCCGAGTGGGACCGCGTTTTCGACATCAACATGCGCGGGGTGTTCCTGGTGACCAGGCGGGTCGTGCCCGCGATGGTGGCCGCCGGGGTCGGCCGCATCGTGAGTGTCTCGTCGGCCGCGGCCCAGCGCGGCGGCGGGACTTACTCCAAGGTGCCCTACAGTGCCTCCAAGGCGGGGCTCATCGGCTTCAGCCGGGCGCTGGCCCGCGAGCTCGGTCCGCACGGGATCACGGTGAACTGCGTCGCGCCAGGGCCGATCGACACCGACATCATGGGCGGGACCCTGACCCAGGAGCGCAAGGCCGAGCTGGGCGCCGACAGCATGGTCGGCCGGGTGGGCACAGTGGCTGAGGTGGCGGCCCTGATGGCCTACCTGCTCGGCCAGGACGCCGGCTACATCACCGCCGCGACCTACGACATCAACGGCGGTCTCCAGGTCTCCTGACGTCGATGACACGGGCGGACTCGACGGCCAACCTGCCCCGGCGCGGGTGGAGCCGGTGCCCGGCGTCGGTCCACGATGGGCGAAGGGCCCCGCGACGTGGCCGGACCTCCTCGAGCCGTGCTGCTGCGGTTGTGTGCTCGTACGGGCCGTGGCGGCAGCTCGTCGAGGCTCCAACGGCGTGGTTGGCCGATGTCTGATCAGCGTCCGGGAGATGGTCGTGAGCGCGGGCTGTCGGCGGCAGATGCTGTACTACCGCCGCAACCACAACCAGGAGCGCTGCCATGCCGATCGCGGAGAGACTGGAGCTGCCTCAGGGCTACGGGCAGACAACGGAGACCCTGACCTGGGAGCGGGTGCGTGCCCAGCTTGAACAGGCCAAGCAGTACTGGCTTGCCACCAACCGGGGGGATGGGAGCCCGCACGTGGTGCCGGTCGACGGCCTCTGGGTCGACGATGTCTGGTACTACGGAGGCAGCCCCGAAACCGTCCACGTGCAGCTGGTACGGGCGAACCCGCACGTGACCATGCACCTGCCGGACCCGTGGAGGGTCGTGGTGGTGCAGGGAGCGGTTCGCGTGTCGAAGCCTTCGCCGGAACTGGCCCAGCGGCTGGCCGATCTTGCGAACAGCAAGTACGCCGAATACGGCATCAAATTCGAGGCAAGCTCGTACTCTGAGCCAGGGGCGCTGCACCCGCGGCGGGTGATCGCGTGGTCGTCGTTCCCCAAGGATGCGACCAGGTTCACCTTTGCCGACTGACCCACACATTTGGCTCAGGTGGGCACGCCGGTCGTCTGGCCGACCTCGATCAGGTGCCCGTCGGGGTCGCGCATGTAGCAGCGGATCTCCCTACTGTGGACCTTGGGTGGGGTGAGGAACTCGGCCCCGCGGGAGCGCCACTCCTGGTAGGCGGCCTGGATATCGGCCACCCGGAGGTTGAGGAAGGCGCTGGCCCGAGTGGGATCGGCCGGTGGTTCCAGCACGACCTCGGGCTTGTCATCGGTCGGTCCCCCACCGACGTTGATGATCACCCAGCCATTGGCCAGCTTGACGATCGTCGGCTCGCCGTCCAGCACGACCTTGCCGCCAAGCACCCCGGTGTAGAACTCCCGAGAGCGGGCCACGTCCGCGGCCACGATGAAGTGGGTCACCACGAATCCTTCGCTTGGGGCGGGGAAGTCCTCGCTCGCCATTGGTACTCCTCCTACTCATCCGCTCATCGCACCCGCCGGCGGTCACCGCCTGTCGAGCCGAGGACGACTGGGGCGGTCTGGCTAGCGGGTATGGGCCGGGCCCGCCGCGTCGATCGAGACGCGAACCAGCACGCGCTGGTCGTGCTGCATGGCCCGGCGGTAGTCATCCCAGTCGGGATGCTCCCCGCTGATGCACCTGTAGTAGTCGACCAGTCCCTCCATCGCCTCCGGCAGCGACACGATCTGCGCCGTCCCCTCGATCTGTGTCCAGCGGCCGAAGAAGGCATCGGACAGGACGCACAGGACGACCGTCGGGTCGCGTCGCAAGTTGCGCGTCTTGTAGGCGCCCTCCCGGGTCGAGATGACCACCTTCCCCTCGTTGTCTACCCCGACCAGGACGGGCGAGGTCTGCAGTCCCCCGCCGGACCTTCGGGTGATGAGCACCGCGCGGTGGTT
>JASLIH010000578.1 GCA_030152105.1 Actinomycetes bacterium | reverse complement strand
CCGGCGGCTCCCGCGACCCGCCGGCCGATCAGCGGCTGGCGAAGCTGGGGTCGCTGTCGAAGGCGTTGGGGGTGGGGAGGGTGAGGTAGCTGACGGACTTGTCCTGGCGGTTGATCATCCACAGCGAGGCGCCGTTGGTGGAGCGGGCGGAGACGACCAGCGACCGGCCGGTGGGGTCGACGGCGAGCCGGTTGCCGAGGTCGCCGATGGCGACCTCGGAGTCGTTGAGGACGGCGGTGGGGTCCCAGCCGTCGGACTTGATGGTCCAGAGCTTGCCCAGGTCGTCTTTGTTGTCGGTCTCGGCGACGAACGCGATCGTCACCGGGTCGACCCAGATCGGGCTGAAGACGCGGCCGAGGCCGGGGGCGAGCTGACGCTGGGACCAGCTGGTGACGCCGTCGGGGCCGAACCGGCCGAGGTACAGCTGGCCGCCGGGGACGGGCTCGGCCTCCTCGACCCTGCGGCCGGGGCGGTCGGCCACGGCGAGCAGCGAGGTCCCGTCGGGGCTGACGGTGACGCTGGCCAGCTCGAGACCGAGGGGCAGGGGGGCGAGCTGGAGCGGGCGGACGACCAGGTTGTTGCGGACGACCTCGACCAGCCGGGTGCCGGTCTCGTCCCTGGCGACCACGTAGACCCGCTTGGAGTCGGGGCTCCAGGTGGGGGCGGACAGCCGCCCCGACAGCTCTTCGGCCCGGAAGGCCTTGCCGGCGGGGTCGACCAGCCAGAGGGTCTGCTCGGTGCCGGTGCCGGCCACAAACGCCATCCAGCGGTAGTCCGGGGACCGGGTGGGGGCCGACTTGGGGCTGGGGGCGTTCAGCTCGACCGGACGTGGCGACTGGCCGGGCCTGGGGATGATCGAGTAGATCTCGCCGCGGCGCACGAACAGGACCGAGTCGTTCTCGTGCTCCTGGGAGCGCTGGGGCCACATCGCGGCCAGCGGCACGTCCCGGTGCGTCCACGTCCGGGCGGCCGGGAACTGGTCGCGGCCGACGGTCTTGACCGGGCGGCCCTCGACCAGGATCCGGACCGCCGCCGTCGGGAGCAGGCGGTTCACCGTCCAGAAGACCTGGCCGATCCGGAGCTGCCCGGAGCCAGTGGGCGCGGCGAAGCCGCGCGTGAGGTTGACGGTGGCCACGTCCTCGGCGTACCGGAACCATTTCAGCCTTGTCCCGGGCGGGATCGCCGTGTCGAGGTAGCCGTAGCGGTCCTTGGGGCCGGCCAGCAGCAGCTTGAGGGCGGCCTTGGCCCGGGTCTCCAATGCCTTGCGGTCGTCCTCGGGACCAGCGGGGACGAACACCGGCACCGGCGCCAGCAGCGGCGACGGGTCGTTCAGGTCGGGGACCATGACCACCTCGGCCGAGGTGTGGCGCTTGCTGAAGCTCATGTCCCGCATCCACATGAACGGGCCCGGGTTGGCGACCCGTGGCTCGGCGCCGTCCTTGGCCAGCTCGAGGCTGAGCAGTTCGTCGCCGGTGCCCGGGTACCAGTCGCGGCCTTTCCGGAGCTCGCCGACCACCTTGACCCTGATGGGGACGATCAGCCTGTTGTCCTCGCTGAGGTACTCGGCGCCTGGCTCGAAGACGCTGTACACCCGCACGGTGGCGGTCTCGGCCGACCAGCGCTCGACCTGCGGGCGGGCGTCGGGCATCACCCACCGCTGGATCTTGGCGACGTCGCCGGTGTTCATGGCATTCATGAACCCGACGACCACGTCGGTCTCGTCCTGCCCGGGGAACGGGCCGCCGAGGTCCCGGACGGCCTCGGGGTCGACCGACTGCGGCGCCGAGGTGACCGAGCTGACCGAGACGACCTCGTCGGTCTGGGGCACGCCGGCCGTGCAGGCGGCCAGCCCACCCAGCACCGCCAGGACGACGACGGGACGGAGGAGACGACCTGGGCGGCTAGCCACCGACGGCGACCTCCGGGACGGGCGCCGGCTCGGGCTGCGTCTCGACCGCCTGGCCGCCCACCGGCTCCGGCTTGGGGTCGATGGCCGGCAAGGTGACGGTGAAGGTGGAGCCCTGGCCGACCTCGCTCTGGACGTCGATCGAGCCCCGGTGCAGGTTCACGTTCTCGAGCGCGATGGCCAGCCCGAGCCCGGTGCCGCCGAGGGTCCGGGCCCGGTGCACGTCGGCGCGGTAGAAGCGCTCGAAGATGTGGGGCAGGTCCTCGGCCGGGATGCCCTCGCCCTCGTCGGCCACGGTGACAACCACGTCGCGGCCGCGCCGGCCCACCCAGATCCGGACGCCGCCCTCGACGGTGTGCTCGATGGCGTTCTTGACCAGGTTGGAGAAGACCCGGTCGAGCCGGCGGGGGTCGGCGGCGACCAGCGGCTGGCCCTGGCCGCGGTCCACCTGGAGACCGACGTCGACCTTGCGGCCGTGGGCGATCGGGTCGAGCGCGTCGACCACCTCGTCGAGCAGGCTGCTGACGTCGACCTCGACCGGCTCCAGGTTGATCACGCCGGCGTCGAAGCGGCTGATCTCCAGCAGGTCCTCGAGCAGGTTCTCGAACCGCTCCAGCTCGCGTTCCAGCAGCACGGCGGCCCGCTGGGCATCCGGCGGCAGGCCGGCCCGGGCGGCGTGGATGTAGTCGGCGGCCATGCGCACCGTGGCCAGCGGGGTGCGCAGCTCGTGGCTGACGTCGGACACGAACCTGGCCTGGAGGCTGCCGACGTGCTCCAGCTCGCCGATCTTCTGGGCCAGGTTGTCGGTCATGCGGTTGAACGACTCGGCCAGCTTGCCGAAGTCGTCCTGGCTGGTCGCCTGGGGGATGCGGGCGGCCAGGTTGCCGGCCGCGATCTCCTCGGCGACGTCCCGGGCCCGCTGGATCGGCTTGAGCACCCGGCCGATCGAGATCGCGGCCAGGATGACCACTGCCGCGAGCAGCCCGGCGCCGACGATCAGCAGGAAGTTGGACAGCTTGGCGAGGGTCTCCTCCTGGAAGTTCAGCGGGTAGAAGAAGTACGCCTGCTGGGGGCCGACGTCGCTCTGGTCGATGCGGATGGGGGCGCCGACGACCAGCATGCGGCCGGGACCGACGGGCGAGCGGATGTACACATACGCCAGCTCGCCGCGCAAGGTGACCCGCTCGGCCAGCCCGACGGGCACGTGGTGGAAGCGGTAGTTCCCGTTGGAGAAGGTCTCGGTCCCGTCGGTGCCGTTCAGCACCACGGCCTGGAAGCTGAGCTGGCCGCTCTGGCCGCTGGTGAGCCGCTCCTGGAGCTTGGTCTGGACCTGCCTGGTGTCGAAGCCGGTGACATCACCGAGCTCGGTCTGGCGGGTGAGCTGCTTGACCTGCTGGACCGCGTCGGCGCTCTGCTGGGTGTACAGCGACTTGGCCAGCAGCGCGTTCAGGGCGGCGCCGAGCAGCAGCAGCGCCCCGACGACGATCGCAGAGGTGAACAGCACCACCCTGGCCCGCAGGTCGAGCCGGGCGAGGCTGAAGCGGCCAACTCCTATCCCTGATCACCCGCCTGGGCCGAGGATTCGACGGCGCCGCCCTCCGGCCCGATCCGGTAGCCGACGCCTCTGACAGTCTGCACCACCCGGGGATTCTCCGGGTCGTCCTCGATCTTGGCCCGCAGCCGCTGGACGTGCACATTCACCAGCCGGGTGTCGCCGGCGTAGCGGTAGCCCCAGACCTGCTCGAGGAGCACCTCGCGGGTGAACACCTGCCGTGGCCGCCTGGCCAGGGTGGCCAGCAGCTCGAACTCGAGCGGGGTCAGGTTGACCGGCTTGTTGTCCTTGGTCACCTGGTGGGCCATGACGTCCATCTCGATGTCGTGGAACCGCAGGGTCTCGGCGCCGTCGGTGTCGCGGCGGCGCAGCCGGGCCCGGATGCGGGCCACCAGCTCCTTGGCCGAGAAGGGCTTGGTGATGTAGTCGTCGGCCCCCGACTCGAGCCCGAGGACGACGTCGACGGTGTCGGTCTTGGCCGTCAGCATCACGATGGGCACGCCCGACTCCAGGCGCAGCTCACGGCAGATCTCGAGGCCGTCCTTGCCCGGCAGCATGAGATCGAGCAGGACCAGGTCCGGCTTGGCCTGGTGGAAGGCGGCGATGGCCTGGTCGCCGGAGCGCACGAACACCGGCTCGAAGCCCTCCTGACGGAGGACGATCCCGAGCATCTCGCCGAGCGAGGGGTCGTCGTCGACGACCAGTACCCTGCCCTTCACGCGTTAGCGCCCCCTTCCCAGCACCGACAATCGGCCAAGGATGTCATGTCGGCGCCCAACAGTGGAGTATCCACCTTCTCCACAGACGTTATGGACGCCGTTGACCGGTCCATGCGGCCTCGTGACAATGCGCGCGAGCGCCGATGAAAGGAAGGCCGTGACCAGCCCACAACCCCCCTGGCAACCACCGGACCAGCCGTCCGGCGAGCCGGCCACGCCGCCAGCCGGTTCGGGTTGGGGGGGGCCTCCGGGGGGGCCGGCGCCGGGAGCGCCGCCGTGGCCGGCGCCGGCGGGTACGCCGGGGTGGGGGCCGGCGCCGCGAGGGGGGCCGGGGTGGGAGGTGCCGTCGCCGTATCCGCCGTTGCCGAAGGCGGGGTCGGCGCGGACGGGGCCGCTGCCGCTGCACCCGATGATGTTCAGCGACCTCCTCGACGGGTCGTTCCGGCTGCTCAAGGCCAACCTGGGCACCATCGTCCTGGTCGCGGCCGTGTTCCTGATCCCGGTCAACCTGGTGGCGGCGTTCTTCCAGCGCGACCTGCTCGGAGGCTACGGATTCCTCGAGCTCATGCAGGACCCGTCGTTGCTGGAGGAGGCGGCCGGCCCCCAGGCATCCAACGGCCCCCTGATCGGCAGCCTGATCGCCGCCCTGGCGAGCGTCCTCGTGACCCCGTTCATCGGCGGCGCCACCTCGATGATCGTCGCCGCCAGCTACCTCGGCGGCGAGCTCAAGGCCGGGCCGGCGATACGGGCCACCGGACGGCGCTTCCTGGTCCTGCTGGCCGTGTTCTTCCTCACCCTGCTGCTCAAGGCGGCCGGGCTGCTGCTGTGCATCGTCGGGGTCCTCGTGCCGATAACCTTCTTCCTGGTGACCACGCCGGCGGTGATGGTCGAGGAGGCCGGGCCGATCCAGGCCATGGCCCGCTCGGTGACCCTCGTCCGCCCCCGGTTCTGGCCGGTCATGGCCATCGGGGTCGGGAGCGGCATCCTGGCCGGGTTCCTCGGCAACATCCTGGCCGGCCCGTTCTCGATCGCGGCCCTGGCGGTCGGCTACCGCTGGGGATGGATCCTGGCCGCCATCGGCTCCATCCTGCCCGCCCTGGTGACGACGCCGTTCGTCTCGATCCTGGCCACCCTGGTCTACTTCGACCTCCGGATCAGGAACGAGGGCTTCGACCTGCAGATGATCGCCGCCGAACTGGCCCGCGGTGCCCCGACCCGCTGACCCGACTCCCCCACCCCCGGGTCCCGCTCGCATGGCCGGGTCCGGCGGCGAGCCCGCGCACCCGGGTGGGGCGGCGCGGTTCCGGCTCGGCCTGGCGCTGGTCGGCTGGGTACCGGTCGGCCCTTGGCCGGCGGGGGTGGGAGGTGGGCAGGAACAGGGTGGGCTGCGGGTCCCGGTGCGGGACCCGGACCAGGTGCGGGAGGTGACCCGGGAGGTCCTGTCGAGGCCCGAGTTCCGGGCGCCTCAGCGGTCGTTGATGGAGCGGGTGATCGACTGGGTGCTGGAGGTGATCGGGCGGCTGCTGGCGGCACTCGGCGGGAGCGGGGCTGGGGGCATCGTCGGGTTGATCCTGCTGGGGCTGGTGCTGCTCGGGGTCGCGGTGCTGGTGGCCCGGTTCTCCCGGGGGCTCACGCCCAGTCCGGAGGTCGCGGCGGCCGTCCCGGCGGGACCGCGGCGATCGGCGGCGGAATGGCGAGCCGAGGCCGAGGCGCACGAGCGGGCCGGATCCTGGCGGGAGGCGGTCCGCTCCCGCTACCGGGCGCTCGTGGCCGACCTTGCCTTCCGCGGAGTGGTCGAGGAGGTGCCCGGCCGGACCGCGGGCGAGTACCGGCGGCAGGTCGGCCGGGCCCTGCCCGATGCCGCCAGCGACTTCGCCGGGGCCACCGAGTTGTTCGAGGTCGCCTGGTACGGCCGCTCCGACACCGGAGCTCAGCAGGCGGCTCACCTGCGCGACCTGTCCGACCGCGTCCTCCAGCGGGCACGGGCATGAGCGCGGCACCGGCGGGGCGGTCCGGGAGCGCGGTCGTGGGGCGGTCCGCGGTTGGGAGGGTGCTGCCGTGGGTCGCGGTGGTGCTCGGGGTGGCGCTGGTGGTGGCGGTCGCGGGGCGGCCGGGTGAGGAGGGGAACCCGCTGGACCCGGCGTCGCCGGGGCCACTGGGGACCAAGGGGCTGGTGGAGGTGCTGCGGGAGCTGGGCGGGCGGGTGCGTGTCTCCGCCGACCGGCCGGGGGCGGGAACCGAGACCGCGCTGCTGCTCAGCGACAACCTGACCCCGGAGCGGCGCCAGGACGTGCTGGGCTGGGTCCGCCAGGGCGGGACCCTGGTGGTGGCCGACCCCAGCTCCGCTGTGACCGAGGTGAAGCCGGCCGGCTCCACCCGCATCGGTCTGCTCGACGCCGAGCTCGAACGGCGCTGCGCGGAAGCCGCCCTGGCCGACGTGCGGCGGGTCGCGGCACCCGGCGGGGTCGTGTTCGAGGTCCCGGAGGCGGGTGGGGCCCGCGCCTGCTTCCCCCGGAACAACGGCGCCTGGCTGCTGATCCAGCCGCTCGGCAGCGGCACCGTTGTCCGCCTTGGTGGGGCAAGCGTGCTGGTCAACCAGGAGCTGGGCAAGGCCGACAACGCCGTGCTGCTGGCCAGCCTGCTCGTCCCGGTCGAAGGGACCAGTGTCCAGGTGCTCCAGCCTCCCCTGCCCGGCGGGGGCGACGCCGGGCTGGGCGACCTGATCGCTCCCCGGGTGCGGCTGGCCTTGTGGCAGCTCGTGATCGCCTTCGTGTTGCTCGCCCTCTGGCGGGCGCGCCGGCTCGGGCGGCCCGTTGTCGAGCCGCAGCCGGTCCAGCTGCCCGGCGCCGAGCTGGTCGTGGCCGTCGGCAACCTGCTCCAACGGGCCAAGGGGCGTGGCCAGGCGGCCGGGCTGCTCACCGACGACCTGCGCCGATCCCTGGCCGAACGGCTCGGCCTGCCGCCGTCGGCCCCGGCCGACCTGGTGGCCGATACCGTGGCCACCCGAACCGGGATCCCTCGCGAGCGGGTGCTCCGGACACTTACCCAGACCGCACCCCGCGACGAGACCGAGCTCGTCGCCCTCAGCCAAGCCGTCGACACCATCCGCCGGGAGGTCACCCGTGTCCGCTAGAACAGTGATCGAGCGCGCCCAGAGGGGACGCCGATGACCGAAACGGGAGCAGCCCCCGGGGCGGGTGGGCCTCGGGGGGCGGTGCTGCGGGTTCGGGACGAGATCGCCAAGGCGGTCGTCGGGCAGGACGGGGCGGTGTCGGGGCTGGTTGCGGCACTGCTGGTCCGGGGGCATGTGCTGTTGGAGGGTGTTCCCGGGGTGGCCAAGACGCTGCTGGTCAAGACCCTGGCCCGGAGCCTGGACCTGGAGTTCAAGCGGGTCCAGTTCACCCCCGACCTGATGCCCTCGGACGTGACCGGCCAGGTCATCTTCGAGCAGCGCGACGGGTCGTTCCGCTTCCGCCAGGGGCCGGTGTTCACCAACCTGCTGCTGGCCGACGAGATCAACCGCACACCGCCCAAGACCCAGGCCTCCCTGCTGGAGGCGATGGAGGAGCGCCAGGTGTCGGTCGAGGGCCAGGGGCACCCGCTGCCCGAGCCGTTCCTGGTCGTGGCCACCCAGAACCCGGTCGAGTACGAGGGCACCTACCCCCTGCCCGAGGCCCAGCTCGACCGGTTCCTGTTCAAGCTCCACATGGGCTATCCGTCGGCCGAGCAGGAGCAGGCCGTCCTCGCCCGCCACGACGCCGGCATGGACCCGCACGACCTGGCCACCCTCGGGGTGACGGCGGTGGCCGGCCGGCAGGACCTGGAGGCGGCCCGCAAGGAGGTGGCCGCGATCCCGGTCGAGGCGCGGGTGCAGGCCTACATCGTGGCCATCGCCCGAGCGACCCGGGAGTCGCCGTCGCTGGAGCTGGGCGTCTCGCCGCGAGGGGCGACCATGCTGCTGCACGCCTCCAAGGCATGGGCCTGGCTGGCCGGGAAGCAGTACGTCACGCCGGATGAGATCAAGGCTGTCGCCAAGCCGACCCTCCGCCACCGGGTCGAGCTGCGCCCAGAGGTCGAGCTCGAGGGCGTCACCGCCGACGGCGTCCTCGACGGCGTGCTCGCCGCCGTCCCGGTTCCCCGGTGACCCAGGAGCCCATGGCTGCGCCCTCCTCCATGGGCGCCGGAGATCCGGGGGGGCGGTGGGGGCTGCCGGTGCTCACCTGGAGGTTGGTGGTGGCGGCGGCGGTGGGGTCGCTGGTGGTGCTGTTGCTGCCGGCGCGGCCGCCGTTGGGGCTGTGGGTGGTGAACGGGGTGCTGGTGGTGGCTGCCGTGGCCGACTGGTGGCTGACCGTCCGGCCCGCCGAGGTGGAGGTGGAGCGGGAGCTGCCCGGGATCGTGCCGCTCGGCACCGAGGCCCGGGTCGTGTGGCGGATCTCCCGCCGCGCCGGGCCGCCCCGGCCCCGAGGGGCTGGGGCCGGGTGGGAACGGGGGGTGCGGGTGCGGGTCGCGGATGAGCTGGCGCCGTCGTTGACGGCGGTGACCCGGAGGGTGCGGGTGGTGGTGCCGGCGAGGGGGAGGGTGACGGCGGCGACGGCGATTCGGCCGGCCCGGCGGGGGCGCTTTGTGCTCGGTGAGGTCGTGGTCCGGGTGGAGGGGCCTCTGGGGCTGGTCGCGAGGCAGCGGCGGCGGAGGCTGCCGGGGGTGCTGCGGGTGTACCCGCCGTTCGACTCGCGGGACGAGGCCGAGCTGCGGGTGAACAAGGCCAGGATCCTGGAGGTCGGGTTGCGGTCGGCTCAGGGTCGGGGTGGGGGGACAGAGTTCGACTCCCTGCGCGAATACGGGGTGGACGACGAGTTCCGGCGGATCGACTGGGCGGCCACGGCCAGGTCGGGCAAGCCGATCGTGCGCACCTACCGCGCCGAGCGGAACCAGACGGTGCTGCTGCTCCTGGACAGTGGGCGGACCATGGCCGGGCGGGTCGCCGACGTGCCCCGGCTGGACCATGCGATGGATGCCGTCATGATGCTGACCTCGCTGGCCACCCGCCTGGGCGACCGGGCCGGGCTGGTCGCCTTCGACCGGGAGGTGCGGGCCGTCGTCGGGCCCGGGCACGCCAGGGATCAGCTCTCGCGGGTCACCGAGGCGATGTACCAGCTCCAGCCGCTGCTGGTCGAGAGCGACTACCGCGGCGCCTTCGCCGAGACCCTGGCCCGGTTCCGGCGCCGGGCCATGCTGGTCGTCCTCACCGAGCTGGCCGAGCAGGCCGTCTCCGAGACGCTTCTGCCGGCGCTGCCGCTGATCGCCCGCGACCACCTGGTCGTGGTGGCCAGCGTGGCCGACCCGGAGGTTCGCGGCTGGGCCCTGGCCACGCCGCTCGAGCCGGGCGCGGCCTACCGCAAGGCGGCGGCCGTCGCCGCCCTCGCCGACCGCCGGCGCACCGTCGCCCGCCTGCGAGGGCTCGGCGCGGTGGTGGTCGACGCCCCACCTGGCCGCCTCGCCCCCGACCTGGCCGACGCCTACCTGCGAGCCAAGGCGACCGGCCGGCTCTGAGCGGCACCGGCACCGGCGCCTGACCCGGTGGTCAGTGGCTGGCGGCGGCCTTGAGCTGGGTCATGGTGAACAGGGGGCGCAGCTCGACGCCGATCTCGGCCAGGTTGGCCGGGCCGCCGGCCTCGCGGTCGATCACGCAGAGGGCGACGGCGACGTCGGCACCCTCCGAGCGGAGGGCCCGGCAGGAGTCGACCACGGCGCCGCCGGAGGTGACCACGTCCTCGACCACGACCAGGCGGCGGCCGGCGACGTCGAAGCCCTCGGCCAGGCGGCGGGTGCCATAGGGCTTGGCCTGCTTGCGCACGAACCCGGCTGGGAGGCCGGTGACCTGGGACAGGACCGTTGCCAGGGGCACCCCGCCGAGCTCCAGGCCGGCCAGGCCGTCCGCCTCCCCGGGGAGCAGCCCGGCCATGGCCTCGGCCAGCTCCCGCAGGAGCCGGGGATCGGACTCGAACCGGTACTTGTCGAAGTACTCGCTGCTGGTGGCCCCCGAGCGGAGCACGAAGGAGCCGGTCAGGTGCGACACCTCGTGCACCCGCCGGGCCAGGTCGCCCGCCAGGTCGGGCGGGCCCACGGGGGGGACGGAGCGGGATGGGTCCATGGAGGGGATCCTAGGCGCGGCCGTAGACAGGGATGGCGGCGCCGCTCGTGGGGGCTGAGTCGTCGCTGCACAGGAACCGGATGACGGCGGCGACCTGGGCGGGGGGGACCCACCTGGATGGGTTGGCGTTGGGCTGGCCGGAACGGTTGGCCGGGGTGTCGATGACGCTGGGGAGGACGGCGTTGCAGCGGACACCGTCGGCCTTGTACTCGACGGCGACGGCCTGGGCGAAGGCGAGGACGGCGGCCTTGGCGCTGACGTAGCCGGCGGCGCCGCGGAAGGGGGCGACGGCGGCGCGGGCGGCGACGCAGACGATGGCGCCGCCGCCGGCGTCGACCAGGTGGGGCAGCACGGCCTGGGTCATCAGGTAGGTCGGGCGCAGGTTGAGGGTCAGCTGGCGTTCGAACTGCTCCACCGGCGTCTCGTGGACCAGGCCGCCGGCGGCGTAGCCGCCGACCAGGTTGACCAGGGCCCGGAGGGGGGCGGCGGCCTCGTCGGCGGTGGCCACCGTGACCGCCTCGGCCACGTCGGCGGGCTCGAACAGGTCGGTGGCCACCGACTCCAGGCGGTCGTAGCCGACCAGGTCCTGGGGCGGGCGGCCGGAGCGGGAGGTGGCGACCACCCGCCAGCCGTCCTCCAGGAACGCCGCCACCACCGCCGGGCCGAGCCCGCCGGTGGCCCCGGTGACCAGCACGGTCGCGTCCCGTTGGGGTTCGGGGGACCCCCGAGGCAGGTCGTCAGGGGGTGGGGACGTTTCCGGGGCCCAGCGGGGTGGCCGCCCTGGGGGGACGGCGGTCATGGGGCGGCCGCCGGGGTGGGGAGGCGGTGGCGCTCGGTGAGCCAGCCGCCGGCGTCCTCCTCGCCGAGGGCGCCGGTCAGGCCGCGGGCGGCGGCCCGGCGGCCGAGCACGACCACGTAGGCGAGGAACCCGGCCTCGACAACCACTCCGATCCCGACCCGCAGCCAGGTCGGCCAGGGGCGGCCGGTGACGAACCCCTCGATGGTGCCGGCGACCAGGAAGGTGGCGACCAGGCCGAGCACGATCACGACCGCCCGCCGGCCCTCCTCGGCCAGGGCCTGGGCCCGGGGCCGGTCGCCCGGGTCGATCAGTGTCCAGCCGAGGCGCAGCCCGGCCCCGCCGGCCACGAACACGCTGGTCAGCTCCAGCAGCCCATGGGGCAGGATCAGGCCCCAGAACTTGGGCTGCTGGCCGACGGCCGCGAACAGCCCGGCGGCCAGGCCCAGGCTGGCGCCGTTGGTCACCAGCACGTACAGGGTCCCGACGCAGAAGAAGATCCCAAGGGCGAAGGCCTGGAAGGCGACCAGGACGTTGTTGGAGAACACCTGGGAGGCGAACTGGGCCGCCGGGGCCGACGAGTAGTAGGCCTCGAAGTCGCGGTTGACGTAGGCCTCGCGGACGGCCGGCGGGGCCGCCGCCTCCACGGCGGTGGGCGAGTTGGCCAGCCACAGCCCGAACCCGGCCGCCGGGAGCAGGGTCGCCAGGGCGGCCACGACCACGAACCAGCGGGCGTTCCAGACCGCCGCCGGGAACGAGACGGTGAAGAAGCGCCCGAAGGCCCGCAGGGTCCGGGGCCGGGTGCCGTACACCACCGACCCGGCCCTGGCGACCAGGCCGCTCAGCTTGGCCGTGAGCGCCGGGTCGCGGTAGTAGGTCTGGGCGTAGGACAGGTGGCCGGCGACCCGCTGGTAGAGACGGACCAGCTCGTCGAGCTCGGCGGCGGAGAGGCGGCCGACCCCCCGCTGGGCCCTGCCGGTGAGCTCGGCCAGGCGGGTCCACACGGGGCCGTTGGTCGCGATGTAGCGGTCGATGTCCACCGAGCCCCGACAACCCTCCGCGACGCGAACCTAGCCCCTGACCTGCGACGTTGCCTCCGTAGACCGAGCCTATCACGGAGCCGCCGCACCCGGGCGAGCTGGTGACCGGGCTGGTCGGCGACGTCAGCGAGCAGGGTCGCGCAACGCTCGCGACGTCCCTGGGCGCTCATCCTCGGCGCGGTGGGGGCGTCGCCAGGTGCGACGGCGGGCTCCGGCGAAGATGGCCGCGCCGACCAGCGACCCGGCCAGGCAGAGGGTGGTGAAGCCGCCAACGGCGACGAGGATCCCGGCTGCGGGTGCTCCGGCGGCGGCGGCCAGGCCCATGGAGGCTTCGCCGACGGCTTCGGAGCGGGGGCGGAGGGCCGGGGGGACCGAGGCGGCGAGCAGCGCGCTCCCGCCCACCACCCCGCAGTTCCAGCCAAGGCCGAGCACGAACAGCAGGGCGACCATGGCGGATCCGCCGGGATCGTGGCCGAGGCCGCCGAGGCCGGCCAGGATGAGCAGGACGGCACCGGCGGCGGCCACGGTGGCGGGGCCGAGCCGGTCGGCGAGCCGTCCGGTCACCGGCGAGGGGGCGAACATGGCCAGGACGTGGACGCTGACGGCCAGCCCGACGAACCCGAGGTCGTGCCCGTGGGCCATGAGGTGGACCGGGGCCACGGCCATGATCGCCACCATGACCAGGTTGGTCCCGCCCAGGACCAGCAGGGCCGCCCGCACCGGCGCCGGACGCAGCGCCACGGCCAGCTGGCCCCGCCCTTGGGGCTGGCGGTTCCCGCCGGCGGTGGCGCCCCGGGGACCGGTGCGCAGCTCGGGAACGCCGCTCCGCGACAGGCCAGCGACCACGAGGGCGGCGGCCGCGAAGGCGACCATCGCGACCAGGTAGAGACCGGCCAGCCGGGGAAGGCCGAGCACCTGCGCCAGGCGGCCGGTCGGGACCAGCAGGGCCGGGCCGGCGACGGTGCCGGCGGTGGTCGCGAACAGGACCGTTCCCAGGGCCCGGCCTCCCGCGGCGGGCCCGCCGATGTCGGCCGCCGCGTAGCGCGACAGGAAGATGGCGGCGTTGGCGCCTCCCAGCAGCACGCTGCCGGCGAGCAGGGCCGGGAAGCTCCCCCGCGTCGCCGCGGCCACCACGACCAAGGCCCCGAGCACGCCGATGCCGTACCCAAGGACCAGCCCGGCGCCGCGCCCGGCTCGGCCGGTCACACGGGCCACCAGCAGCGAGGCCACGGCCTGGCCGGCGGCCAGGGCGCCGAGCGGGAGGCCGGCGGCGGCCTCGCCGCCGGTCATCGACACGGCCAGCAGCGCGGCCGCGGTCCCGCCGGCGGCCAGGCCGAGGCTGCCGACCGCGGTCGCCGCCGCCAGCGGCGGCAGGGCCCGCCGTGCCCGGGCGGCCGGGCTGGCTGGGGCGACGGGATCGGGACACCGGCTGCGCATGGCATCATGCTAGACAGGCGGAATGGCGTGCAGAATACTCAGGACAAGGCGTTGTGCCGCCTCCGCCGACGGCATGAAAGGAGTTCCGCGTCGATGGGTTTGCGAACCGAAAGATCCCTTGATGCCACCGACTGGCGGCTCCTGGAGGAGCTGCAGGCGGACGGGCGGCTGTCCTACAACGAGCTCGGGCGGCGGGTCAGCCTGTCACCGCCGGCGGTGGCCGAGCGGGTGCGGCGGCTGGAGGACCTCGGCGTGATCGTCGGCTACCAGGCCCGCGTGGACCCGGCGCGGGCCGGCCTGCCGCTGACCGCGTTCGTCCAGATGCGCTGCCGCCTCGACCGCTGCCTGCTCAAGACCAGCCAGGCCAGCGACTACCCCGAGATTGTGGAGATCCACAAGCTCACCGGCGACTACTGCTCGATGCTGAAGGTGCGGGCGGCCTCCATGGAGCATTTCGAGGGGCTGCTGGAACGGGTCGGCCAGCACGGCGAGATGCGCACCTCGATGGTGCTGTCGACCCAGTACGAGGGCCGCCCGGTCCAGCCCCAGCCCGACGAGTTCCTCCACGCCACCCGCTCCCAGGGCTGGAACACGCCCGAGCGGCCATGACCAGCAGCCAGCTCGAGCCGGCCCGGATGGTCACGCCGGAGGCGGTGGCGCTCGAGTTCCGGACGGCCAACCTTGGCTCGCGCATCCTCGCCTATCTGATCGACATGGTGGTCGTGGTCGCCGGCATCCTGGCCGGGCTGTTCGCGGTGGCCCTGCTCGGGCAGGCGAGCGACGTGGTCGTGCCCGACTGGGTGGCCCTGACCATCGTGCTGGTCCTGCTGCCGGCGTGGTGGCTCGGCTACTTCATCGCCTTCGAGACCCTGTGGCGTGGGCGGACGCTGGGCAAGGCGGCCCTCGGGCTGCGGGTGGTCACCAAGGAGGGGGCGCCGGTCCGGTTCCGGCACGCGGCCATCCGGGGGCTGCTGGGGCTGGTCGACTTCCTGGTCCTCGGCGGCTTCCTGGCGGTCGTGTTCATCCTGTTCACCAGGGACAACCAGCGGCTCGGGGACCTGGTCGCCGGGACCCTGGTCCTGCGCGAGCGCAGCGCCCTGGCCGCCCCGGCGCCGGTCAGCTTCACGCCCCCGCCGGGGCTGGAGCACTACACCGCCACCCTCGACCCGAGCGGGGTCGGCAACGAGGAGTACCAGGCGGTGCGGACGCTCCTGCTGCGGGCGCCCAGCCTGTCGCCCGGTCCCCGCTCGGCGCTGGCCCTGCAGCTGGCCAACCCGCTGGCGGCCCGGCTGCGCCCGCCGCCACCGGCCGGGATCTCGCCCGAGCTGTACCTCCAGTGCGTGGCCGCCGCCTACCAGCAGCGCCAGCGTCTGGCCGCCGCCCCAGCTCAGGTTGTGGACAACCGGGAGCACGCCGCGTCCGTGCCTGCTAGCGTCCCCCTCCGGGGGGCCGAGCCCGGGTCGGGGTCGTTGTACGCCGTCCGGGGGGCGGAGCCGGGCTCGGGGTCGTTGAACGCCGCCCCGGAGCCTCAGGAACGGGCCGGGGAGGGCGCGCGGCCCTCCCCGGTGGAGCACGGCGGGTTCGCCCCGCCGGGCTGACCCTGGATCAGGTGCCCTCGGTCCAGGAGTGCAGGTAGCTCTCCTGGGCGTCGGTCAGGGTGTCGATCTCGATGTCCATGGTGGTCAGCTTGACCTTGGCCACCTCGGCGTCGATCTCGGCCGGGACGTCGTGGACCCGGACCTCGAGGTCCTGCTGGCGCGACAGCCACTCCAGCGACAGTGACTGGTCGGCGAAGGACATGTCCATGACCGCGGCCGGGTGGCCCTCGGCGGCGCCCAGGTTGACCAGGCGGCCCTCGGCGACCAGGTTGATCCGGCGGCCGTCCTCGAGGGTGAACTCCTCGACGTTCTCGCGGACCCGGACCACTGTGCGGGCCAGGTCGGCCA
>JASLIH010000548.1 GCA_030152105.1 Actinomycetes bacterium | reverse complement strand
CCTGGTCGCTACACTTGAGCAGTTCGAGTCGATCGCTCCAAGCTTACCCCACCACGGCGCGATCCTGGCTCAGGCGACGGCGGTCACGCCTGCCCGGAGTCCGGAGCCGGGGCCGGCCGGGGCCGCCGCAGCGCCCGGAGCCCCAGCAGCACCAGCCCGGCCACGACCACCAGCGGCGTCAACCAGACCAGCGCGACCAGCACGGCCGCCGCCATCACCCCGAGGCCGTTCACGGCCGTCGCCCACGCCCTGGCCAGCCGGCCCGCCGGCTCCCCGGCCGGCCCGGCCGCGCCCGGCTCGCTCATCTGGAGCACGATGGTGGAGAACGAGGACTGGTCCTCGAGGTAGTTCAGCTGCCCCTGGAGCCGCTCGATGTTGGACTGCACCTGCTGGAGCTGGTTCTGCACCGCGATCACGTCGGTCACCGACCTGGCCCGGTCGAGCAGGCGCAGGTAGACCCGCTCCTGGGCCCGCCAGGCGGCGAGCTGGCCGTTGAGGTCGATGTACTGGCTGGTGACGTCGTCGGTGCTCGACTTCTCACCCCGGTAGGTGCCGAGGCCCTTGAGCTCGCGCAGCACCGGTTCGAAGGCGTCCACCGGGACCCGGAAGGTGACCTGGCCGCTGGCCGGCTCGCCGCTGGGCACCGAGGTCGACGACCCGACGTAGATCCCCTTGGCCCTGCGCACGACGTCGGTGGCCTGGTTGATGGTGGCGTTCAGGCGGCCCTTGCCGACCTCGAGGTCGACGTTGGCCGTGCGGACGATCCGGTTGCTGAGGTCGACCAGCCGGACCTGGGATGCCGTGCTGGTCGAGCCCGCCTTGGCTGCCGGGTCGGCCGGGGCTGCCTGGGCGGACCGGTCCTGCTCGGTCATGGCCTGGTCGGCCGCCGGGGCCACCTGGGCCTCCGAGCCGGCCGAGCTCCCGCCGCCACTGCTGTCGCGGTTCGCGCTGCACCCGGCCACGATCACCATCGCGACCAGCGCCACCCCGACCACCGCCCGCCGTCGCCGCATGCTCACCCTCCAGTGTTGGTGTCTGGTGGTTGTGACACCGCCCGGGCCCGAACGGTTCCTCGCTCCGCTCGACCCGGGGGTTGTGGACGACCGCTTGCCGGTTCGGGCCGCCATCTGGAAGCCTCCTCCAGGTCTGCATCGATCGCCGAGGAGTCCTGCCAGTGGCCGTCGCCACCTCCCCATCCCGACCCGCGAGCCGCGCCACCCCGTCCCTGCGGGGGGTCGTGCTCGCCCTGTTCGTCGCCTCGGGCGCCGCCGGGCTCATCTACCAGGTGGTGTGGTCACGCGAGCTGGTGCTGGTGTTCGGCAACACCACCCAGGCGGTGGCGACGATTGTGACCGCGTTCATGGCCGGCCTCGGCTTCGGCAGCCTGGTCGGCGGCCGGCTGGCCGACACCAGCCGCCGCCCGCTGCGCCTGTACGGCCTGGTCGAGCTGGCCGTCGCCGCCATGGCCGCCCTCCTGCCGTTCGCGTTCAACGGGCTGGCCGAGGTGTACCGGGGCGTGTGGCCCAGCCTTGTCGAGCGGCCGGGCCAGCTGGCCGGCGTCCGGTTCGCCCTCGCCCTTGCGGCGGTGGCGCCGGCGACGTTCCTCATGGGGATGACCCTGCCGCTACTCACCCGCTACCTGGTCCGCAGCCTGGATGAGACCGGCGCCCGCCTCGGCGAGCTGTACGCGGCCAACACGGCCGGCGCCATGGCCGGGACCCTGCTCGGCGGCTTCGTGCTCATCGAGTTCCTTGGCCTGCACCTCACCAGCTACCTGGCCGTCCTGCTCAACGTCGCCGCCGGGCTCGGCGCCCTGCTGCTGTCCCGCCGCTGGGAGGCGAGCCCCGACCCCGCCGCGGCCGGCCCAGAGGCAGCCGCCGCCCGCCGTGAGCGACGGGCCCGGCCCGAGGTGCCGCGTGACTTCCGCCCCCGGCGGCGGGCCGTGCTGGCCGCGACCTTCGTCTCCGGATTCGTCTCGCTCGCCCTCGAGGTGCTCTGGACCCGGATGCTGGCCGAGGGCACCGGCTCCAGCATCTACATCTTCACCACCATCCTGGCCATCTTCCTGCTCGGCATCGCCCTCGGCAGCTTCCTGTACCGGCGCTTCTCCCGGCCCGCGGGCGAACGGCTGGGCACGCTCGGCCTGTGCCTGGCCGGGGTGGGCGTCCTCGCCCAGGCGACGGTCGTGCTCGGCAGCGGGGTGGTCGGCCACGTCCCGTTCGTGGTCCGCACCGTTGTCGTGCTCCTCCCCGCAACGGTCCTGATGGGCTACGCCTTCCCGCTCGCCGGCCGGCTGGCGACCCCGTCGGCCGAGGCGGCAGGCGGCAGCGTCGGCCTGCTCTACGCGGCCAACACCGGCGGCGCCATCCTCGGCTCGTTCGGGGCCGCGTTCGTCCTCGCCGGGACCCTTGGCACCAACGGCTCCATCCTCCTCCTGGGCGGCCTCAACCTCCTCGCCGGCGCCGCCCTGTTCGTCGCCGACCCGGTGGGCCGCACCCGGGCGGACGCCGGTTCGCGGCGGGCTGGCCCCGGGCCGGGGCGGGTGGTCGCCGCCGGGATGGCCGGGCTGGCGGTGCTCGGGCTGCTCGCGTCGTCGCTCGACCTGCCGGTCACCCGCACGCGGACCCAGAACGAGCTGCTCCGCACCGGCCTCCCGGTGACCCACGCCGAGGACGAGCTGGCCACCGTCGACACCGTGGGCGGGCCGGCCAAGGGCCGGCGGCTCCTGGTCGGCGGGGTCGGGATGACCTCGCTGACGGTCGACACCAAGCTGATGGGCTACCTGTCCAAGGCACTGCGCCCGGACGCCGAGGACTTCCTGGTCATCGCCTTCGGCATGGGCGGCACCTACCGCTCCGGGCTCCAGCTCGGGCTGCGGACCGACGCCGTCGAGCTGTCCCCCACCGTCCCCAGCCGTATGCCGGTGTTCTTCCCCGACGGCCAGCAGTTCCTGCACCACCCCAACGGCCGGGTGATCGTCAGCGACGGCCGCAACTACGTCCGGCTGTCCCGCGAGACCTACGACATGGTCGCCGTCGACCCCGCCCCGCCGATCGAGAGCGCCGGCTCGGTGGTGCTCTACACCCGCGAGTTCCTGACCGAGGGCAAGGCCCGCCTGCGGCCCGGCGGCGTGTTCATGCTCTGGATCCCCTATGCCCTCCCGCTCGACGACTTCAAGGAGCACGTCCGCACCTTCGCCGGCGTCTTCGGTCACGTCCGCCTGGTGCTGTCGCCGGGCCGGCACGGGGTGTTCATGTTCGGCTCCGACGCCCCGCTCGAGTTCTCCGAACCCAACCTCAGGAAGGTCCTCGGCACCCCCGCCGCCATCAGCGACCTGAACGACGTGCCCGACCACCCCCCGACCGACGCCGACGGCTGGGTCGAGGAGGTCCGCCGCTCTCAGTGGCTTGCCGACGACCAGCTGCGTTCCTTCATCGGCCCCGGCACCCAGATCACCGACGACCGCCCCCGCTCCGAGTACTTCCTCTGGCGCCGCGCGTTCATGGACGACCAGGCCTACATCAGCGAGTCCATGCTCCTCCGAGCCGCCCCCCGCTGACCGCGGCCGTCAGACGTCGGTCTGGGTGACCTTGTCGAGCCCGCGAGGCGCGTCCGGGTCCAGGCCCTTGGCCCTCGCCAGCGCCTCGACCAGGAGCTGCCCCGGAACCACCAGCGCAAACGGCGCCAGATACTCGGGAAGCCCGGAGGCTGGGGGGCCGGGGAGGGTGGTGTGGCAGGCGGCGGCGAAGGTGGCGTCTCCGCCGATGCCGTAGACGGGGGCGGTGGTGGTTGCGATCCGGTGGGCGAGGGCGGTCATCTCGGGGAGCATCGGGCCGTCGGCGGCGGCGACCAGGAGGGCTGGCGTGCGTGCGTCGAGGATCGCGATCGGCCCGTGGACCAGATCGGCGTAGGACAGGCCGACCGCGGTGACGTAGCAGGTCTCCTTCAGCTTCAGCGCGATCTCCAGCGCTGTGGAGTAGGCGAACCCTCGCCCGGACACGACCAGGGTGCGCGCATCGACCAGCCGCTGCGCCAGCTCCTCGGCGGCGGCGGCCGACCCCAGCATCCCCGAGACCGCCTCAGGGACCCTCCGCAGCTCGCCGGGTTCCAGGCCGGCGCCGGCGCGCGCCAGGGACAGGGCGAGGACCGCGATCGCGGCCAGCTGGGTGGTGTAGGTCTTGGTGGCGGGGACGGCGAGCTCGTCGCCCGCCCGGGTGACGAGGGTGGCGTCGGCGAGCTCGGCCAGGGGGGAGGCGGCCTCGTTGGTGATGGCGACCGTCCGCGCGCCGTGGTGGCGGGCCCAGTCGAGCGTGGTGACGATCTCCTCGGTGGCCCCGGACTGGGAGACGGCCACGGCCAGGACGCCGCCGAGGTCGAGGTCGGCGTGGTAGGCGGTGGCCAGGGACGGCGAGCCGAGCGAGGCCAGCCTGCCGGCCCGGGCCGCGCACAGGTACTGGCCGTAGACCGCGGCGTTGTCCGAGGAGCCTCTGGCGATGAACAGGACCTGCCTGGTGTCCCGGGCCAGCGCCTTCAGCTCGGCGACCTGGGGCAGCAGGGCGTCGAAGGTCCGGCGCAGCGCCGCCGGCTGCTCGCCGATCTCGACCCGCATCCGGCTCGGCACCACGCCCTCCCCAGAAAGTGGCCTAGTCCACATTGCCAGCCTCACAGTAGCACCCGCGAAAGTGGCGAGTGGGGTCGAACTAGTCGGCGGGGGGCTTCGCCGTTGATACTGTCAGGCACATGGAGGGCCGGGCTCGTCCCGGCATGCCGGAGTCGGAGGTACCACATGCCCGAGCGCCGTGTCGCTGTCGGTTCCAAGGTCGGCCTGCATGCCCGGCCCGCCGCGATGTTCGTCCAGGCGGCAGCAAAGCAGCCAGTGAAGGTGACCATCGCCAAGGCCGGCGGGGACCCCGTCGACGCCCGCAGCATCCTGTCCGTCCTGGCCCTCGACGCTCGCGGTGGCGACGAGGTCGTGCTGGTCGCCGAGGGCGACGGCGCCGACGAGGCCCTCGACGAGCTGGCCGCCCTGGTCGCCAGGGACCTCGACAGCGAGGAGTAGCCGATGGCCGAGTCGCTTAGCGGCATCGGGGTCAGCCCCGGCGTCGCCGCCGGGCCCGTGGCGCAGATGGCCCCGCCCCCGGTGGTGCCGACCGACGCAACCCCCTCCGGCGACCCCGACGCCGAGAACCAGGCTGCCATGGCCGCCATGAAGGCGGTCGCGACCAGTCTGGAGGAGCGGGCCGCCCGCGCTCCCGGGGAGGCGGCCAGCGTTCTCGCCGCCCAGGCGATGATGGCCGAGGACCCGACCCTGGCCTCCAAGGTCACCGACGGGGTACAGGCCGGCAAGGCCGCCATCACCGCGGTGGTCGACGCCTTCGAGGAGTTCCGGGCCATGCTGGCCGCAGCCGGGCCCTACATGGCCGAGCGGGTCGCCGACCTGGACGACCTGCGCAACCGCACGATCGCCACCCTGCTCGGCGTGCCCATGCCCGGCGTTCCCGACCCGGGTCATCCGTTCGTGCTGGTGGCCCTGGACCTCGCCCCGGCCGACACGGCGACCCTCGACGCCGAGCGGGTGCGGGCCATCGTCACCGAGGAGGGCGGGCCGACCAGCCACACGGCGATCCTGGCCAAGTCGCTCGGCATCCCGGCGGTGGTCACCTGTCACGGCGCCACCGCGATCCCCGAGGGCGAGACGGTCCTGGTCGACGGGACCGAGGGGAGCGTGATCGTCGCCCCCGACGAGGCCACCGTCACCGAGGCGCTCGACGCCGAGCAGCGGAAGCTGGCCGCCCTCCAGGCGGTCAGCGGCCCGGGTCGCACCTCCGACGGGCACCCGGTGCAGCTGCTGGTCAACATCGCCGGCGACAAGGACCTGGCGCCGGCGGCGGCCGCCGACTCTGAGGGAGTCGGGCTGTTCCGGACCGAGTTCCTGTTCCTGGACCGGCCCAACGCGCCGACCCTCGAGGAGCAGCAGGCCGTCTACCAGCGGGTGTTCGACGCCTTCGCGGGCCGCAAGGTGGTCGTGCGGACACTCGACGCCGGCGCCGACAAGCCGCTGGAGTTCGTCACCGTGCCCGACGAGCCCAACCCGGCCCTCGGCGTACGCGGGCTGCGGACCTCGCGCCGGCACCCGGAGCTGCTGGAGGAGCAGCTGACGGCCGTGGCCAATGCCGCGGCGTCAAGCGAGGCCCAGGTCTGGGTGATGGCGCCGATGGTGTCGACCACGGCCGAGGCGGCCGCCTTCGCCGAGCAGGTGCGCGGCCACGGCCTGTCCTCGGGCGGGGTGATGGTCGAGGTGCCGGCGGCCGCCATCAGGGCCAGGCACGTGGCCGCGGTCTGCGACTTCATGTCCATCGGGACCAACGACCTGTCCCAGTACACCTACGCGGCCGACCGGATGGCCGGGGAGCTGGCCGACCTGCTCGACGCCTGGCAGCCGGCCCTGCTCGACCTGGTCCGGATGACGGCGGAGGCCGGCAAGGCCCTCGGCAAGCCGGTCGGGGTGTGCGGCGAGGCGGCCAGCGACCCACTACTCGCCCTGGTGTTCGTCGGGCTCGGCATCACCAGCCTGTCGATGGCACCGGTCAGCATCCCGGGGGTTCGGGCCGCCGTCGCCGGCCACACCCTCGCCGAGTGCCGGGGGCTCGCCACCCTGGCCCTCGACGCCGAAGACGGCCGCGACGCCCGCAACGCCGTCCGGGCCGCCACCCG
>JASLIH010000217.1 GCA_030152105.1 Actinomycetes bacterium | reverse complement strand
CAGCCAGCTCGTCGACAACTACCTGAGCGGCAGCTTCTTCAACCGGGTGACGACCAGCATGGCGATCACGGCGGTCCTGGCGGCGGCGCAGACGATCGTGATCCTGACCCGCAACATCGACCTGTCGGTCGGCTCGATCGTGGGTGTGACGGCCTATGTGACCGGCGAGTACCTGGCCGCGCACCAGACCACCGCGCCGGTGCTCGCAGTCGGCCTGGCGATGCTCATGGGCTGCGTCCTCGGGCTCCTGAACGGGACGCTCGTGGCCTACGGGCGGGTGCCGGCGATCATCGCCACCCTTGGGACGCTGGCGATCTACCGGACCTGGCTGATCGACCACGCGAGGTCGCGCACCATCACGGCCGACTCGCTGCCCCAGTGGCTCGTGGAGTTTCCGCAACGGACGGTGGTCAGCTTCGGCGGGCTCGACATCCGCCTGGTCCTGACCGTGGCGGTGGTGGTGATCCTGGTCCTCCAGCTCGCGCTGGGGAGGCTCCGCTGGGGCCGCTGGGTCTACGCCGTTGGCTCCAACCCCGACGCGGCCCGGCAGGAGGGCCTTCCCACCGAGCGCATCACGCTGGGGGCGTTCGCCATGTGCGGGGCCTTGTCCGGGCTGGCGGGCTTCATGTTCCTGTCCCGGTTCGGGACGATCACGGTGGCCGCGGGCCAGGGCCTGGAGCTGGCCTCGGTCGCCGCAGCCGTCGTCGGCGGCGTCAGCATCCTCGGCGGCTCGGGCACCCTGGTCGGGGCGCTGCTGGGAGCGCTGCTCATCGACCTCCTCGAACTGAGCCTGGTGCGGGTGCCCGAGATCAGCGTGTTCTGGCGCGACGCCGTCCTGGGCGCGCTCATCCTGCTCGCCATCGCGGGCGACTTCGCCATCGGCAAGCGGCTGCGGCGGTTCTGGACGTCACCCCCTCGGCATTCGTCCAAGCCGCCGGAGCGGGAGGCGACGACGGATGCGTGACCGGGTGCTGCGCTGGAGGACCGAGCTGCTGCTGGCGGCGATCCTCCTCGGCGTGGTCGCGGTGAACGTGTCCCTGTCGCCGTTCTACCTGCGAACCGGGAACTTCGTGAACATGTTCCAGCTCTCGATCGAGAAGGCGATCGTGGCCGTGATCATGACCCTGGTCATCATCAACGGTGAGATCGACCTCTCGGTCGCCTCGGTGATGGGGTTCTCCGCGGCGGTGATGGCCGCCCTGCACGAGGGTGGCTCCGTCCCGTTCGCTGTCGCCGTGCTCGTCGCGCTGCTCGCCGGTGCGGGAGCCGGCCTGCTCCACGGGCTGTTCGTGGCCCGGATGGGGCTCCCGTCGCTGGTGGTGACGATCGCGGGCCTGATCGGCTTCCGGGGCGCGGCCCGCATCCTGGTCGGGGACCGGTCCATCGGCGACTTTCCCGAGTGGTTCGACCGTCTGGGACAGGATCCGCTGGTCGGACGCTTCTCGCTCGCGTTCATCATCTTCGTGGTGGGGATCGTGGCGGCCGGAGTCGTCCTCCAGCGCACCGCGTTCGGCCGTGCCGTCTACGTGATCGGCAACAACGCCAAGGTCGCCCGCTACTCGGGGATCAGCGTCGATCGGGTCAAGCTGGTCCTGCTGACCACGTCGGGGTTCGTGGCCGGGCTGGCCGGGGTGCTGTTCGCGGCCCGGCTGGGATCGGTCCGCGGCAACCTGGCCGAGGGATTCGAGCTCGACATCATCACGATGGTGCTGCTGGGAGGGGTGAGCATCTTCGGGGGCTCGGGCACCCTCGTCGGTGTCGCCCTCTCGATCCTCATCATCCTCAATCTCCGCTCCGGCCTGGGATTGGCCAACATCCAGGCCACCACCCAGACCGGGATCATCGGGGCGCTGCTGATCGCCTCGGTGCTGGTCCCGAACCTCGTCGATCGCTTCGGACGCTGGCGGCGCCGGTCCGGCCCCGCGGCGATGCCGCCGCCAGCCTCGAGCGACACCGCCGCCGGGGAGGTGAGGCCGGTCGTGACAGACCCGAACCGCACCGCACACCGTGGATAGCCCGTCGACCACAAGGAGGAAGGAATGAAGACGCGGCTTTCGCTGCTGGCCAGCGTGATCAGCCTTGCCCTGATCGCTGCGGCCTGCGGCGGCGGGTCAGAGGAGCCGACGGAGACCACCGCACAGGCGGGCGCGGCCGGGGGTGTGGTCACGCTCCAGAGTGGCAAAGAGTTCAAGTCGATCCTGCTGCCGAAGTTCACCGGGGTGGCGGTCTTCGACCAGGCCAATCAGGGCGCGCAGGAGGCGGCGAAAGAGCTCGGCGTGGACGCCGCGCAGTTCCTCGGGCCAACCGCCGACAACAGCGTCGCCGGGCAGATCGAGATCGTGACGAACGCCGCGACCCAGGGCGTGAACGCGGTCATGATCTCCAACAACGCCGGGGACCAGATCGAGCCGGCCGTGAAGTCGGCCGTGGACGCAGGCGTCAAGGTCGTGAGCTGGGACTCGCCGATCCCGTCCGGCGAGGGCGAGAGCGTGTTCGTGGCCCAGGTGGACTTCGACGAGACCGGCACGGTGATGGCGGACATGGCGCTGGAGATCCTCGGCGCCGACGGGGGCAAGTTCGCCATCCTGTCCGCGTCGCCGGACGCGGCCAACCAGAACGCCTGGATCGCCGCCATGAAGGAGGCCCTCAAGGACCCGAAGTACTCCAAGCTCGAGCTCGTCGACACCGTGTACGGCAACGACGAGTCGGAGAAGTCCTACAACGAGGCGCTCGCGCTGGTCGACAAGCACGCCGACCTGAAGCTGATCATGGCGCCCACCACCGTGGGCATCGCGGCCGCCGCCAAGGCCATGCAGGACGAGAAGCTCTGCGACAAGGTCAAGGTGTCGGGGCTGGGGCTCCCCGACGAGATGAAGGCCTACACCCAGAACGGCTGCGCACCGCAGTTCGCCCTGTGGAGCTTCACCGACCTCGGCTACCTCACCTTCTACGCGGCCTACGGCGTGGCCACGGACCAGATCAAGGCCGAGGAGGGCGCCAAGTTCAAGGCGGGCCGCATGGGCGACTACACGATCGAGAAGGATCCCACTCGCGACAACGGGCTCCGTATCCTCATGGGCCCGTTCACCAAGTACAACAAGGACAACGTCGGCTGACCTAGTCCAGGTGGAAGACCGCCTCGAGCGCTTCCATCATCTGGTCGGCATGGCGGCCGGAGCCGGTGAAGTAGGGAGCCATCAGCGCCTGCCAGCGCTCGTTCACCGGCTCGGCCGCCATGGCGGTCAAGGCCTCCTCGAGGCTGCCCTCGGTCTCGAAGTAGCCGAACAGGGTCCCGTCGGGCCGTAGGAACAGCGTGTAGTTGTGCCACCCGCTGCGGCGTAGGGCATCCAGCATCTCCGGCCAGACCGCCTGGTGGTGGCGCTTGTACTCCTCGAGGAAGTCGGGCCGGACCTTGAGGACGAAGCCGATCCGGTTCATGGGCTCTCAGCGGATCTCGACGCTCGCCCGGTAGGGGTCGAGGCGGGCGTCGTCCGGCTCCAGGTCGGTCACGAGGAGGCTGATCTCGTCGAGCGCGAACATGCGCGCCTGGGCGCGGGCGCCGAGCTTGCTGTGGTCGACGGCCAGGACGACGCGCGACGCCGCGGCGCTGAGGGCCCGCTTGACCTGTGCCTCCTCCAGGCTCGGCTCGGACGAGCCGACCGTCGGGTCGACCGCGGCCGCCGAGCACACGAACATGTCGAAGAGGAAGTCCCCCGCGCTGCGAATGGCGACCGGCCCGACCAGGCTCCCGGTCCGGGGCTCCACGGACCCGCCGGTCAGGGTGGCGACCACGCCCGGCTTCCCGACCAGGGCCTGGAAGGTGTCAAGGCCGTTGCTGACGACCACCAGGTCCTGAGCGCCGTCGAGCGCGGCGGCCAGCCGGTACACGGTGGAGGAGGCATCGAAGGAGAGCGTGCCCCGGTTGGGGACCAGGTCGAGCAGCTTGCCCGCGATCCGGGCCTTCGCGCGCGCGTTGTGCCGGTGGCGCTCGGCGAACGGCTCGGGGCCCATGGCCACCGCGCCCCCGCGGATGCGACGCGCCACACCGAGCGTCTCGAGCTCGTCGAGGTCACGGCGGATGGTCATCTCGCTGACGCCGAACTCGGTCGCAAGCCGGTCGATACGCACGGTGCCGGTCTCCCTGATCCGTTGCTCGATCAGGTTGAGCCGCTCGTATTGGCTGCTTGGGGCTACGGCAGCGATGGATCCCTCCGTGTGAATCGAGAGTTACTCATCACATTACATCACATCACCAGACGCTCCGCTCCGATCGCCAGCCACCGGCGCGCGTCCTCGAGGCGTTCGAACTGGCCCAGCGCCAGCCCCTGGACCACGGCGTTGCCGAGCGCGGTCGCCTCGGGCGAGCCGACCGTCACCGGCACGCCGGCGTGGCGGCCATAGAGCTCGTTCATGAGGCGGATGCGGGCGCCGCCCCCCACGACGAGCAGCTCGTCGACTGGGGTGCGGGTGACCGCGACGAGCTCGTCGGTGATCCGGGCGGTCGCCGAGGCGATGGACTCGAGGATGCAGCGCACCACCTCGGCACGGGAGGCCGCGGTGCCGAGCCCTGCCGCGGCCCGGATCTCCGCCTCCATGTCGGCGGGCGCCAGGAAGCGGGCATCGGCGGGGTCCACGGTCCTGACCGGCCCACGGACGCCGGCCGCCGCCGCGACCAGCTCCTCGACGGTCGGGTTGCCCCAGGCGGCGCGGCACTGCTCGAGGAGCCAGAAGCCGGTCACGTTCTTCAGGAAGCGGACACCGCCGAGCGCGCCGGCCTCGTTGGAGAAGTTGGCGTCTCTGGCCTTCCCGGACGTGTCGGCGGTCGACCGCTCGGCGCCGACCAGCACCCAGGTGCCGCTGGAGACCACCACGCTCCCGGACCCCGGGACACCCGGGACCCCGACGAAGGCCGAGGCGGTGTCGTGGCTCCCCACCGTGTGCACGCCCACACCCCGCCAGGAGCCGACGGCGAGGCCGGCCGGGACGATCGGTGGCAGCAGGGCGGGGTCGAGGCCGACCGCCTCCGACAGCTCGGCCGACCAGGCGCCCGTCTGGGCGTCCAGGAGTGCGGTGGTGGAGGCGTTGGAGCGCTCGGCGCCCTCGAACCCGGTCAGCATCCGAACGACGAGGTCGGGCAGGAGCAGCAGCCTGGCGGCGCGTCCGAGCTCGGACCGGTCGTGCGCGGCGAGCTGGAAGATGGTGTTGAGGTGCAGCAGCTGGATGCCGGTGACGGCGTAGAGGTGGTCGGCGCCGATCCGCTCGGCGGTGGTCCGCCAGCCTTCGGTGCGGTCGTCCCGGTAGCAGTAGGGCGGCGACAGCAGCGCTCCCCGGCCGTCGAGCAGGCCGTAGTCCACCCCCCATCCGTCCACGCCGATCGAGGCGACGGGGCCCGCCGCCAGGCCCAGCTCGAGCCCCCGCTCGACCTCGCGGAGGATCCCGTGCCAGTCCCAGCGCAGGCTGCCGTCCTGGTGGCGGACCGGTTGGTGATGCCAGCGGTGGAGCACCTGGGCGGCCGGTTCCGGCGCGTCCAGGTCCACGGCGACCACCCGCACCGAGGTCGCGCCGAGATCGACCGCGAGCACGCGCAAGGGTGCGCGTGTCACAGGCCGGTGGCGACGGTGCTGCGGCCCCGCTCGGCGATGCGGGCGTCGCGGTAGCCGAGAGCCCGGTACGCCGCCAGCGGGGCGAGGGCGGCCCCATTGCGGCGGCGGGCCTCGGCGGCAAGAGGCCGGACATCGGTCCGGAACGCCGCCTGGAGGATCTCCTGGGCCAGCGCGGGGTCGTTGCCGTCCTGCGCGGCCCGCAGGGCCTCCCGGTCGACGAGCAGGGCCTGGGCGTAGGCGAGCAGGATCGCCTCGGTCGACTGGATCAGGTCCTCGATGGGGTCCTTGAGGTTGTGGCTCTGGTCGATCATGTAGGCGAGCTCCGGCACCCGCCCGCCGCCGGCGGCGGCGACCAGCTCACAGAAGATCAGGAACAGCTGGAACGGGGTGATGGAGCCGGTGGTCAGGTCGTCGTCGCCGTATTTGGAGTCGTTGAAGTGGAACCCGCCCAGGCGCCCGACCATCGCCAGCCGGCTGACCACCTGCTCGATGTTGGCGTTGGGCAGATGGTGACCGAGGTCGACCAGGCACGACGCCTTGGGCCCGGCCGCCTGGGCCAGGAGCAGCGACGAGCCCCAGTCCTGGTTCACGGTCGAGTAGAACGCGGGCTCGTAGGGCTTGTGCTCGGTGAACATCCTCCAGCCCTCGGGGAGGTGGTCGTGGATGCTCGCCAGCCCTTCCGCCACCCGCTCGAACTGGGACCGGAAGTCGGCCTGGCCAGGGTGGTTGGTGCCGTCGGCGAGCCAGACTGTCAAGGCTCGCGACCCCAGCCGGACCCCGAGGTCGATCACGTAGAGGTTGTGCTCGACCGCCGCCCGCCGGGCGGCGGGGTCGGCGTTGGCCAGGCTCCCGAACTTGTACGACACCCGCCCGTCGCCGGTCGTCGACGGGTTGTCCTGGAAGGTGTTGGAGTTCATGGCGTCGAAGCCGATGCCCCGGCCGGCCGCGTACTCGCGGAGCCCCTCGGGATCGGCCGGGTCGTCCCAGGGCACATGGAGCGAGATCGACCGGGTGGCGCCCATCAGCGCGCGGAGGGCCGCGACGTCGTCGATCTTCTCCACGGTCGTGCGAGGCTCCCCGCCGATCGGGAAACGGCCGAACCGGGTCCCCCCGGTTCCGAGCGCCCACGACGGCGCCGCCATCGACAGCTCGGCGAGCCTGCTGGTGACCGCCTCCGGGTCGGTGCCGCCGCCGCGCTCGATCCGGGCCGACAGCTCGGCCAGATCCTTGTCGTGGTCGGCGAGCAGGGGCTCGTTCAGCTCGGCGATCCGGTCCTGGTCGATCATCGCTCTCCTCCTTCGGGCCAGGCCGCCGGCGGGCTCAGCGCAGGAACGCCGCGATGATGCCGGCGTCGACCGGGACGATGAGCCCGGTCGTGTGGGTCAGCTCCCCGCTGACCAGACAGAAGGCCGCGTTGGCAACGTGCTCCGGGAGCACCTCTCGCTTGAGCAGCGTCCGGCTGGCGTAGAAGCGGCCGAGCTCGTCCTCCGCAACCCCGTAGATCCTGGCTCGCTCCGCCCCCCAGCCGCCCGCGAAGATCCCGGATCCTTGGACGACCGCATCGGGATTGATGCCATTGACACGGATGCCGTGCTCGCCCAGCTCGGCGGCGAGGAGCCGCACCTGGTGCGCCTGGCTCGCCTTGGCCGAGCCGTAGGCGAGGTTGTTGGGCCCGGCCACGACGGCGTTCTTGCTGACGATGTAGACAATGTCGCCGCCGCGCCGCTGCGCGATCATGACCCTGGCGGCGTGCTTGGACACCAGGAACGACCCGCGGGCCATCACGTCGTGCTGGCGGTCCCAGTCTTCCACCGTGGTCTCCAGCAACGCCCTGGAGATCGAGAGACCGGCGCTGTTGACGACGATGTCGACGCCGCCGAAGCGGGTGACCATCTGGTCGATCGACGCCTGGACGGCCCGCTCGTCGCTCACGTCGACCTGGATGCCGATGGCATGGTCGCCGGCCCCGAGCGCCTCGGAGACGGTGTGGGCCGCGTTGCCGTCGATGTCGGTGACAGCCACGACGGCGCCCTCCTCGCGCAGGCGCACGGCGATGGCCCGCCCGATCCCGGAGCCCGCGCCCGTCACGAGCGCGATCTTTCCGGTGAGGGGCTTGGGCTTGGGGCGCCGCTGGAGCTTGCGTTCCTCCAGCACCCAGTACTCGATGCGGAACTTCTCGGCTTCAGAGATCGGCGCGTAGGTGGAGAGGGCCTCGGCTCCCCGGATGGCGTTGACCGCGGCCACGTAGAACTCCCCGGCGACGCGGGCGGTCTGGCTGTCGCCGCCGAAGCTGAACATGCCAACGCCCGGGACGAGGAAGATGGCCGGGTCGGCCCCCCGCATTGGCGGAGTCGTGTGGTCGGCGTACCGCTCGTAGTAGGCCAGGTAGTCGGCCCGGTACTCCCGGTGCAGCTCCCGAAGGCGCGCGATCAGGGCCTCCAGGGGCGTATCGGTGGGGAGGTCCAGCAGCAGCGGCCGCACCTTGGTGCGGATGAGATGGTCCGGGCAGGAGGTCCCGAGCCGCACCACCCGGGGCGCGGCCTGCCTGGCGATGAAGTCCAGCAGGGGCTCGCTGTCGATCCAATGGCCGACCGCCGGCCGCTCGCTGGAGGCGAGCTCGCGAAGCACCGGCGCCAGGGCCGCCGCACGGAGCCGCCGCTCCCGCTCCGGCAGAGGCCCGAACCCTTGGCGAAGGCCTCCCAGCGGCTCCGGCCTGCCCTGGCTGCTGATGAACTCCTCGGCCCGGCGGATCAGGTCCAGGGAGTTGCGCTCGCACTCCTGTGAGGTCCGGCCCCAGGTGGTCAGGCCGTGGCCGCCCAGGACCACCCCCTTGAGGCCGGGACGGGAGTCGTGGATGCGCTCGATCCGCAGCGCGAGCTCGAACCCTGGTCGCCGCCACGGGACCCAGGCAACCTCCTCCCCGAAGCACTGCTTGGTCAGCTCCTCGCCGTCGGCGGCGGCGGCCAGCGCGATGACGGCATCTGGGTGGAGGTGGTCGACGTGCGCGGCCCGCAGCAGCCCGTGCATCGAGGTGTCGATGCTGGGAGAGGCGCCACCCTGACCGAAGCGGCAGAGGTCGAGCAGCTCGTGCAGCTCGTCCTCCTGCTCCTCGCCGCTGTACATCTCCTTGAGGCCTCGGAGCCGCTCGACGACGAGGGCCGACAGCCCGTCGGCCGACAGCGTGGCGAGATCCCCGCCCGATCCCTTGACCCACATCAGCTCCACGTCGTCGCCGGAGGCGGGGTCCTCCACCACCGCTTTGGCCGAGGTGTTCCCGCCGCCGTAGTTGGTGTTGCGACGATCGGAGCCAAGGCGATTCGAGCGCCGGATCAACTCGGCGACCACGGGGGCCTGGCTCGTGCCAGTCATGCGGAACCGCTCCTCGCCGGTATCCCGTGTGGGCATGTGAAATAGATTGTCACATCTAACACAAGACCACGTGCACCCGCAAGGACGAGCTCCCGCGCTCCCTCGATGGTCGAAGGCATGCTGTGGGTCGCCCTGAAAGGGGAAGGTTCTAGCGCTTGGTGATGCGGATCCGCTGCGGAAACAGTGAGGAGCTGGAGAGCCCGGCCTCGGCGAGTGCGGCCCGGACCCGTTCAAGCTCGGCCGGGTCCAGACGGTAGGTGAAGCGGGGCAGGTCGCCGAAGCTGTCGGCGGTCTCGATGACCGGCAACGCGTCGCCATGCACCCACACTCGGGTGTCGGTGGTGAAGGGGCCGTAGCGGCGTAGCAGGTCCAGCTCCTCGGGGTGGCCCAGGTCGAGGCGGACCAGGCCGCGGGTACGGGCCCGCTGGTACCGGGACGCGCCCCGCTGGGCGTCGGCAGCGAGCTGGCGGAGCTGGGCGGCGGCCGTCCGGGCCGCGGCCGGCAGCTCTTCGGTGGCCAGCCAGCTGCCGCTGTCGACATCGACCATGGCATGGGACAGGTGGGGGCCGTGGACGGCAAGGACACGGTCCAGCACCAGCCCCGCCTCGTCCCGCCCCAGCCCGCGAGCCAACGCCCACCCGCTCCGGCCCTCCGGCCCCATCACTGTCGGGCCGGCCTGCCCGCCAGGCATGGCCTCCGGCGGGCGCCCACCGTCGGCGGTCGGGTGAGCATGGGACTCGGGCGGCGCCTCGGTGGCGACCAGGGCCGTCAGCACGGTGGTCAGGGGCACGGCGGCGATCAGCCCAACCGATCCGCACAAGGCCCGGACCATCTCGACGGCCACGGTCTCGCTCGTGGCCACGCTGCCCAGCGAGTCCTGGCTGGTGACGAACAAGATCAGCAGCGGCAGCGCCGCCCCCGCGTAGGCCAGGAACAAGGTGTTGACGGTGGCCGCGATGTGGTCTCGGCCGACCCGCAGCGCCCCTGCGACCAGGGCGGCCATGCCGGCGGTCGGGTTGGCCTGGTGGAGCTCGGCGACCAGGGAGGCCTGGGACATGGTGACGTCGTCCAGGACCCCGAGACCGCCGATGATGATCCCGGCCAGCAACAACCCCCGCAGGGACAGGCCGCCGACGGCGAAGGTGGCGAACTGGGCCTCATCGCTGGTCAGCCCGGTCAGCGAGCTCGCGGCGACAAAGGCGATGGACAGGACGGCGGTCAGGCCGAGGGCGAGCGCGGTCCCGACCACCGCGGCGGTGGTCTTGGGCCCGACCCCGTGGGCGAGGTACAGCGAGATGAGCATGATGGCCATGGCACCGGTCACCGCGACCAGGACCGGGCTGTGGCCGCGCAGGATGGCCGGGACCACGAAGCCGACGATGACCAGGAACGACAGGCCCAGGCCGATCAGGGAGCGGACCCCTTGCCAGCGGCCGAAGGCGACCACCGCCCCGACGAACAGGGCGGCCAGGACCAGCAGGGGCCGGCCCCGCTCGAAGTCCTGGATGAGGTAGGACGGGGGCTGGCCGGGTTGCCCGACCACGGCCAGCCGGACCTTCTGGCCGGCCCGGACCATCCCCCCGGTGGGGTCGGTGGTGTCGAAGATCACCTGGCGGCCCCCAGCTAGCCGGGCGGTGACCTTGATACAGACCGACCCGGCCACCTCCGGGTCCCCCTCCTTACACTCGAGACGGACAACGTCTGTCAGGGTGGCCGAGACCACCCGGGTCGAGTCCGCCTGACCGGCCGCCGCGGGCCGGGCCAGCTGGCCCCGCGGCCACAGGACCACCGTGCTGGCCAGCACGGCCAAGGCGATCACCCCGACCGCCGTCAGCATGGCCCGATAGCGAGGCCCCATGGCCCGCATCAAAGCACGCTGCGGCCCGCCCACCCCAACGCCAGCCGCCC
>JASLIH010000522.1 GCA_030152105.1 Actinomycetes bacterium | reverse complement strand
GATGCGGCGAAGCGGGACGCGAAGCACGGCGTCCCGCTTCGTCGTGTCCGTGCTGTTGAAGTTCGCAGTGAGGAGTTTCTCTACACCCTCAAGCCCGGCCAGCGGGCGGCAAGCGTGCCGGCATGTCGCCAAAGCTTTAGTGGCTCTTCGCCATAAAGCGTGGAGAGCGGCCTCGCAGTCTTGCGGTTCGGATGAGTCTGCCACGCGGTGAGGCAGCGCAATAGCCGGTCGCTGCTTGATCGCCGCGTCCGCGGTTGACAGCGGTGGACCACGAGCCCTCACCCATCCCACAGCCTGGTCGTCGAGCATGCCGAGCATCTGGCCGAAGCAGTCCAGATATGGGCGGGGATGCCTCCACAGAGGCAGCGCGGCCGCCGCTCGCGGCCGCGCTGCTCCTTTGGTGCTTGCTTGTCTTGTGTTAGGTCAGCGCCGGGACCGGGACCTGGCAGAACAGCTCGAAGCCGCTCTCCAGGTCCGGGTGTGGGCCGTGCTCACCGGAGGGCGAAGCGTCGTGCCTAGGACCAGCGGCTCCCGATGCGGCGCGGACCCAGCGCGGACCGAGCGCCTCAAGGGATGCCCGCTACATGCCCGAGCCCTGAACGACAAAGCCGGAGATCTGCCCGACGCCCGTGTCGCCGAGGGTGGTGCCGTTGTCCACGCCGTGCCCGACGAGCTCGGTGTGGGCGCCGGTGCCGCCGAGGAGCTGGATGGGTCCGGTGCTGGTGGAGCCGTCATCGGTGAAGGTGATGAAGACGTGCTTCAAAGCGTTGAAGGTGCCGCTGCCGTCGTCGCAGGTGTAGACGGTCCGAATGACAAGGTTGAGCCCTCCTTTCGAGTCGATTCCCGAGGAGTCGGGGTTCGGGGCGACGACCGTCACATCGTCGGCGAACGTGCCCGACGGGCACAGCGGCCCGGTCGCGGTGAACGTGGAGTCGCCGGTTGCGAAGTTGATCTGCTCGGTGATGGTGAAGGGCACTGGTTTGGCGGCCTGGGCGGCTGTTGCCGCTCCAAGCGGGATGAGCAGGCCGAGCGCGAGGGCGCCCAGCTTCATGATGCGACGCATTGTGACCTCCGAAAGGTTCGAGCCGGGGTGTGGCCGGTTCCGCCGTAGCGTTGAGGGCTGAGGTCGTGGTCGTGCTCTAGGCGGCTTGGCGAACTCGCAGCCTGCGGCGTGTACGGGTGGCCGTCATGGCGGCCACGGCGACCAGCGCCAGGGCAGCGGCCACCGCGCCGAGCACGACGACGGGCTGGTTGGGCTCGGTCGGCGGTGCCGGGGCCGTGGGCTCCTCGCCAGGTCGCCAGGTGTTGTAGGAGCGCTCCTGGGCCAAGGCGGCCTGGGTGGCGTTGTCCTGGTGTCGGTCGAAGGAGGTGTAGTAGCGCTCCTGCGCTAGCGCCTGGCGCCGGGCGGCGTCGTCGGTGGTTGGGTGGGCCTGTGCGGCGGCGGTCAGGCCGGCCAGGGTCGTGGCCGCCAGCGTGGCCGCCAGCATCAGGGCGCGTGCCAGTCTGGACATGGGTGCGTGCCTCCCCTTTTGGGTGGGTGGAGCGGCTCCGGTGGCCCCCGTGTCGCCATGGCGACCCTGGGTGGCGTCGGATGCCCCTTACGCACAAGAACTCGTTTGAGGGCCCCTGGGGGCGCACCCCGAGTTTCGCGTTCAGCCGTTGGGGTCGATGCGGAGCAGCGTGTGGTTCTCGGCGTCGCTGAGCCACACTGCGCCCGCACCGGCCGCCAGCCGGCCATATGCGGTGCCGAGCTGGGCCGACCCGATGCCAGCCAGGGTGTGCACGACCCGGTTGGTGGCCGGGTCGATGCGCTGGAGCAGCCCGCCGCCGCTGTAGACCCAGACCGCGCCGTCGCCCACCACCACCGGGCCCGGCAGGAACTTGGCGTCCAGGTGGACGGTGGCGACCACCCGGCGGCGGGTCGGGTCGATGCGGGCCAGGGTGGCGTTGTCGGCGCTGGCCCAGAACGACCCGGCGCCGAAGGCCGCCCCGGTCGGCAAACCGCCCAACCGGATCGCGGTGGCCTTGCCGGTCCGGGGGTCGAGCAGCTCGGCGTCCTCCTCACCGTGGGTCAGGGCCGCGCCGCCGCCGGCGGCGATGAGGTCGTAGTAGCCGGCTCCCGGCGGGCGGGTGAACCGGCTGGTGACCTTGCCGCGCGTCCAGTCGATGTGCGCGACCCCGGTGTGCTGCACCGCCACCCACACCGAGGCGCCGTCCACCGCCAGCCTGAACCCCTCCTCGGCCGGGTTCCGCGCCGTCCACTGCCAGCCGACGCCGACCGTCCGCCGCGGGTGGCCGCCAAGGTCGGCCTGGCTGACCGTGCCGGCCGCCTCGTCCACCAGCCACAGGCTGCCCGGCCCGACGGCCGCCAGCCGCGACCCGGCCGGCAGCCCCACCTCGCCCAGCACTCGGTTGGTCTTGGGGTCGACCCGGACAGCGCTGGCGTTGCCGCCGTCCACCCACACCACCCCGTCGGCGACGCCGACCGCCCGCGGGAAGGCCGCCTGGGGCAGGGCGATGGTGGCCGCCACCCGACCAAGCGACCGCGACGGCGGGGCGATCACCTCGGGCTGGCGCGGGGCCCGGGCCACCAGCACCACGGCGGCCACCAGCCCCGCGACCACGGCCAACGCGACCGCGGCGGCCTGCAACGAGCGGCGGCGCTCATGGGCGCGCAGCCGCCACAGCATCGCCACCGGGTCGACCTCGGCGTCGGTGTAGCGGCGCACCGACTCGGCCGCCTGGCGCATGCGACGATCCAGCGTCATCGGCTCACCTCCCGGGCGGGCAGCCCGAGCCGCACCGTCAGGGTGGCGCGGGCCTTCTGCAGGTGCACCTGGGCGGTCCGCTGCGAGCAGCCCAGCGTGGCGGCCACCTCGGCGGTCGACAGGTCCTCCAGGGCCACCAGCGCCACCACCTGGGCCTGGCGGCGCGGCAGCTGGCGCACCGCCCGCCAGAAGTCGCCGTCCTCGGCCGGCAGGTCGATGGAGGACGGCTCCCGACGGCCGGCCAGCCGCACCAGGGCGCGGGCCTCGGCCAGGCGCCGACGCACCGCCGAGGCGGCCAGGTTGGCGGCCACCCGGCGCACCCAGGCGCCCGGATCGTCGTAGCCGCCGATGCGGCCCCATTGGCGGTGGGCGGCCACAAAGGCGTCCTGGGCGATGTCCTCGGCGGCCCAGCGGCTGCCCGACAGGGTGTAGGCCAACGCGAACACCCGAGGGAATTCCCGCAGGTACACCTCTTCGAACCGCAGCGGCTGGCCAGCCAGAGCGCCCGCGGTCGAGCCGTCCGCGGCCGAGCCGTCCGTGGACGGCCCCCCGCGGGCGCGACCCAGCATGCCTGGCATGGCCTCCGCCCCCTGATGCACCGTGCACCCGCAGGCTACTCGCACCAGCCCCGACGACCGCGCATCCGCAATCTGCCGTAGTTCGCACCTACGCAGTCGCGGCGTGGCAACCAAGCACCCAACACGCCGCACCCGGCCCGGCGGCAAAGCCAGTTCGCCTCTAGTGTCCCGAGTTACTGATTCGCCTCATATTCGTGGTAGTGAACCTGCTGGTCAGAGGACCGAGAGCTGCCCAAGAGCATCAACTAATCAACGACTCGGGACACTAGGTCACCAACGAAGTGAGCGGGCTCGCAGGCTTGCGGTCCGGTGGGTCTGCCACGCCACGCCGCAGTGCAGCAGCAGCCGCAGCCGGTAGTTGGTGAAGTTGCGGAAGCCGTGCCCGACCCGCTTGACCTTCTTGATGAGCAGGTTGACGGCCTCGGTGGGTCCGTTGGAGCAGCCATTGGTGGCGTGGAAGGCCAGGATCTCTGGCCTCCCAGACTCGTACGGTGCCGGCCAGCCGGGACAGCTCCGGGCCCTGGACGCCGTCTGCCCAGTGGAAGAAGCGGTCCAGCGCGTCGCGGGCCGCCGCCGGGCCGACCGCTCGGTAGACAGCGCGCAAGAGTTCCTTGCCCTGCCAAGCCGCGACCACCTCACCACCAGAATCCCCAGCCGCCAGCCCAGCCCGCAGCCGCACTCGTCCCCGCTGGGTGAGTTGCTCGGCGGCCGTCAGCAGCAGCTTGCGGATGCGATACAGCGGATCGCGCTTGCGGCCCCGATGGCCCAGGGTGGCCTGCTGGGTCCGCCGGCGGACCTGGTCGACCACCGTATTGGCGAGCCGGATGGCGTGGAAGTGGTCAACGACCACGGTGGCGTGCCCAAGGGGAACGACCAGGGCGCTGGCATAGCCGCGCCAGGGATCCAACGCCACCGTGGCGACCTGGGCCAGCCAGTCGCGGGGACGGCTGCTGAGCCAGCCGTCCACCGCGGCCCTGGTGCGGTCGGCCACCAGGTCCAGCAGCCGGCCGCGCTCGAGATCGACCAGGCCAGTGACGTACCGAGTCGGCGCCAGGCGGGTGGCCTTGAGGAAGCTGGTCTCGTCCAAGCCGAGCGCGGCGACACCGTCCAGGCGATCGGGATCCTCCACCAGCGGCCGGCCGTGATCGGCCACCGCCCGCATCACGGTCGCCCAGCCAACCCCGAGGTCACGCGCCACCGCCGCGACCGTGTGGGCGTCCTTGCCGACCCGCCGACAGGCCTCGGCCCGGGCCCGCTCAGTCAGGACCGCCCGCGGACGGATCGCGGCGACTTGCTCGGTCCAGGTCCGCACCCCGCAGGCCGGCTCGCGACAGCGCCAGATCCGCTTGCGCCACGCCAGCACCACCGGCCGGCCGCCAGCGGGCAGGTCGCGGACCCGTACCGTGCGCCGGCCGTGGGCTTCGGCTCGCACGCCACAGCCTGCGCAGCCGACGACCTCCGCCGTGGTCTGGACCGCCAGCCGCCACTCGCCACCCACCAGCTCAGCCGAGACGACCTCCAAGCCGTCCAGGTCCAGCAGCCTCGACCCAGACGCACTACTGTGGTGACCCACCTGAGGCCTCCTCTTGCTGGACGTCAGACATCCGCAAGATATGCGAGGCCCCAGGTGCCGTTTGGAGCCCTACGGCGCCGTCAGCGGCACCCCACCACGCTTCA
>JASLIH010000428.1 GCA_030152105.1 Actinomycetes bacterium | reverse complement strand
GTACGGTCGCCCACAGGCCGTTGGGGCCGTGTCGAGGTGCCGTCGCCCACAGGCCGTTGGGGCCGTGTCGAGGTTCGGTCGCCTGGCGGCCGTCCGGGTCGGCTTGACGTGGACGAGCCCTTCGGCGAGCGCCCCACCCTGCCCGGCGCCGTGGCACCACCAGATGGCCGGCCACCTGGCACTCGTTCGGGCCGGGCCGCTCGTCGTGATCGGGTCGCCTCGTCGCGCGCGCTCTGGTTGGGTCCCCGGGCCGTCCGCTCCACTCCCCGGACTCCGTCGCCTCCCGAAGCCGCTCCCCGCGGACCAGCCCTCTCCCCGCGTGCGGAGCGGCCCTCCTCCCGGCTCGCCCGCACACCGCGCGACGGACGACCGCCCGAAGGCCCGTTCGCGTCCACCGAACCGGAACGCCGAACCGTCCGGCCCTCCGCATCGGCACGGCGAGATCGGCTCGCCGACCTGCGAGCATCACCTCGACGGGTGCTGCGCCGGCCCCCCGTCGGCCCCTCCGAGGTGGTGTTGGTGTCGGGCTCTGATGAGCGGGGTGGCCGTGGGCGGCCGGGCTGCTGGCTACCGACCGACCTGGGCGACCGCCGGGACGTGGCCGGGCGGGTCGGGCGGGACTGGTCGCCGCCGGCGGGGGGACGGGGTGGGCCGGCGGGGGTCATGGCTGCTCCTGGAGGTCGAACAGCTCGACGCCCTCGGGGAGGTAGTCCTTGATCGGCGGTAGCTGGTCCAGGTCGTTCAGGCCGAGCTGCTCCAGGAACGCCGGGGTGGTGCCGTAGAGGGTGGCCTGGCCGGGCCCGGGGTCGGTCCCGACCTCGTGGATCAGGCCGCGGGAGGCCAGGGTGCGGAACACCCCGTCCACGTTCACACCGCGGACGGCGGCGACCTGGAAGCGGGTCACCGGCTGCCGGTAGGCGATCACCGCGAGGGTCTCGAGGGCGGCGCGGGTCAGCCGGCTCTGCTGGCCGGCCTTCAGGAACGCCTCGACGGCGGTTCGCGCCCCGGGGTGGGTGTAGAGCCGCCAGCCGCCGGCGATCGCCCGGAGCACGAACCCGCGGCCGTCGCGGGCGTACTCCCCGGCCAGGTCGACCAGCAGCTCCTCCACCTCGGACAGCCGCGACCCGACGATCTCCGCGAGGACGCTCGCTGGCACGGGCTCGTCGGCGACCAGCAGGATCGCCTCCAGATCGCGCCGGGTCCACCCTCGGTCGTCCAGCTCCACCGCCTCGAACGCCTCATCGGGCGGCCAGGCCGTCGGGTCCCCCTCCAGCCCCGGCGCCGGGTCTGGTTCCGGGGCAGGGGACGACGGGGCAACAGGAGCGGAGGAAGGGTCCTCGCGGCTACCCTCAACCTCAGGCTGAGACTCCGCGACCCCGTCCCCGATCTCGAGCTCGAGCGGGGCGTCGGGCTGGGTGGGGGTCGGCGGGGTCGGGGTGGTCATGCGGGCTCCTCGACGGTCAGGTCGATGAGGCCGGCCAGGTCGCCGCCGGTCCAGTGGACGGCGATGTCGCCGAAGGTCGACGTCTGGTCGATCTCGACCAACGATCGCTTGTACAGCTCCAGAACGGCAAGCAGGCCGATGACGACCTCGATCGGGGCGGCCTGGTGGCCGACCAGGTCCTCGAAGCTGCTGGAGCCACGGTCCTGGAGGCGGCGGGCGAGGGAGGCGACCGCTTCGGCGACCGACAGCCGGGGTGGGGCGATGTGGGTGGTGCCGAGCTGGGGGGCCGGGGCCGGGGTGAGGGCGGCGGCGGCCAACCGGGCGAGCTCCTCCGGGGAGACCCCGGTCAGCAGCTCAGGGACGATGCGGCGCAGGAGGTCCTCGGCCCCGACCCGGCGTGGGACGTAGGCGGTCTGCTCGGCGAGGCGGGCTCCGAACAGGGCGGCCGCCTGCTTGTAGGCCCGGTACTGGAGCACCCGCGCGAAGAGGAGATCTCGCTCCTCGAGGACGGCCTCGATCTCGTCCGGGTCGGCGTCGGGGGCCGGCAGCAGCCGGGCCGCCTTCAGCTCCAGGAGGGTGGCCGCGACGACCAGGAACTCGGTCGCCACGTCCAGGTTGAGCTCCCGCATCCGGCGGACCTCGGCCAGGTAGTCCTCGGTGATGCGGGACAGCGACACCTGCCAGATGTCGACCCGCTGGCGCGCGATCAGGTGGAGGAGCAGGTCGAACGGCCCCTCGAACACCTCGGTCTTGACCACATAGTCCATGTATCTACTTATCTATTCATCGTTGAATCAATGGATCGACGTGCTTGTCTGCGGCGGAACGGCGGTGCCAGGGCGTTCGGCGCGGCCGGCCGATGGTAGCCAGCGTGCGGCCATCGGGACAACGAGCCCGCGTCCCAGCCGCTGGGATGCGGCGGCCACGCTCAGCTGATGGGGAGGCCGACCAGCCCGTAGAGCGCGTCGGTGATCGACTGGAAGATCGGGGTGAGGAGGTTCGGGGCCAGGATCAGCAGGCCGAGCAGCAGGAAGATCCCGTACTGATCCAGGAAGCGGACGATGTTCTGTCGCGATGGCGGCAGCACGATCGACAGCAGGGTCGACCCGTCCAGCGGCGGGATCGGCAGGAGGTTGAACACGCCGAGGATGACGTTCACGGCGACAAGGGTGTAGAGGAGTCTCAAGCTAAAGGGGACATCGAAGGCGAGGCCCGTCGAGGGATAGGCGATGCGCAGGGCGATCACCGAGAGGAGGGCGATCACGAAGTTGGCCGCCGGCCCGGCCAGGCCGACCAGGATGCCCCCGAACCGGCGGCTGCGAAGGGCCGAGGGGTTGAACGGCACCGGCCGGCCCCACCCGAACCCGGCCAGGATCAGGACGATGGAGCCGAGCGGGTCGAGGTGGGCGATCGGGTTGAGAGTGAGGCGGCCCTGGGAGCGGGCCGTCTGGTCGCCCTGGAGGCTCGCGACGGCGGCGTGGCTGAACTCGTGGAAGGTGATGCCGATGATCACCGCGATGACGAAGGCGACGAACAGCTGGGGTTCGTCGCGGAGCAGGAACAGCGGTGAGCCCATGCGTCAGCCTCGTTCGACCAGGGAGTTCGGCGCCGGGACACGCCGTTCGGCGCCACCCTAGCACGGGTCCAGCGGGATCAGGCGCCGACGACCTCGTGGACCAGGGGCGGGGCCTGGGCTGGCCGGTCGCTCCAGCGGAGGGTGGCGAGCAGGCCCTCCGCGGCCGAGCGGGCGGCGCCCTCGTCCCGGGCCAGGATGCGCCCGATCGGCTGCCCGGCCTCGACCTTGTCGCCGAGCTTGGCCGACAGCTCGACGGCCACGGCCGGGTCGATGTCGTCGTCCTTGCGCTGCCGGCCGGCGCCGAGGGCGGCCGCGACCCGGCCCACGGCCTCGGCGTCGACCGCCGCCAGCCAGCCGTCCCGGGGCGCCTCGACCTCGAGGGTGGAGGGGGCCTGGGGCAGCAGGGACAGGTCGTCGGCGACCCGGGGGTCGCCGTCCTGGGCGGCCACGAACTGGCGGAACCGCTCCAGGCCGTCGCCGCGCTCCAGGGCCCGCTCGGCGTCGCGGCGGCCCGCCTCGGGGTTGGCGGCCTTGCCGGCGAGGGCGGCCAGATGACCGGTGAGGGTCAGGCAGAGGTCGAGGAACCGGCCCGGGCGCTCGCCGCGCAGGGCCTCGACGGCCTCGCGGACCTCGACGGCGTTGCCGACCAGCTCTCCCAGCGGCTGGTTCATGTCGGTGACGAGGGCGGCGGTGGCGCGGCCGGCGGCCTCCCCCAGCTCCACACAGGTCCTGGCCAGCTCGACCGCCTCGGAGATCTCGTGCATGAACGCGCCCGACCCGGTCTTGACGTCGAGCAGGATGCTGGCGGCACCGCCGGCCAGCTTCTTGCTCATCACGCTGGAGGCGATCAGGGAGATGTTGCCGACAGTGCCGGTCACGTCGCGCAGGGCGTAGATCGACTTGTCGGCCGGGACCAGGTCGGCGGTCTGGGCGGCCACGGCCAGCCCGACCCGCTCCACCTGGTCGAGCAGCTCGGCGGTGCCGAGGCCGACCCGGAAGCCGGGGATCGACTCCAGCTTGTCGAGGGTCCCGCCGGTGTGGCCGAGGCCGCGGCCGGACAGCTTGATCACCTGCATGCCAAGGGCGGCGGCGAGCGGGCCGACGACCAGGGTGGTGCCGTCGGCCACGCCGCCGGTGGAGTGCTTGTCGACCGTCGGCCCGCTGAGGCGGCTCAGGTCGAGCCGGTCGCCGGAGGCGACCATCGCCTCGGTCAGGGCCTCGGTCTCCCGGCGCGTGAACCCGCGGAGGTAGCCGGCCATGAGGAACGCCGCCATCTGGTAGTCGGGCAGCTCCTCGCGGGCGTAGGCGAGCACGAAGTCCCGCAGCTGGTCGGCCGGGATCTCTCCCCCGTCACGTTTGCGGGCGATCACGTCGACCGCCCGCACGGTCGCCGCCCGGGTCATCTGCTGAGGCGTCTGACCAGGGAGGCGTCGGCGCCGTCGCGCTCGAGCTCGGAGAGGACCTGGGCCAGGGCCTCGCGGACGATGCGGCCCCGGTCGACGGCGACGCCGTGCTCGCGACGGAGCAGGAGGCGGGCGTTCTCGAGGTCCATCAGCTCGTCGGCGGTGCAGTAGAAGGTGACCTTCTCGTCGTGACGCTGGCGCCCGCTCGGGACCCGCTCGGCCGGCTTCCGGTCGTCCTCCTCGGCCTCCTCGGCCGGCTGCTTGGCGTCCCGGCCCCGACCCTTCTCGATCGAGGTGACGCGGAAGAGCTCATCGGCTCCGGGGAGGCTCGCCCGACCCTTCATGACGCCAGTACCTCCTTGGCCAGCTCGCGGTATGCGACCGCCCCCGACGACGAGCCGGCATAGGTCAGGATGCTCTCGCCCGCCACCGGCGCCTCGGCGAACCGGATGGTCTTGGCGATGACGGTCCGGAAGACGCGACCCCCGAAGGCGTCTTGGACCCTGCCGAGCACCTCGCGCCCGTGGACCGTCCGGGCATCGTACATGGTGGCGAGGATCCCGACGATCTCCAGGTCGGGATTGATGTCCTCCCGGACCTTCTCGATGGTGTCCATCAGCAGGGCCATGCCGCGGAGGGCGAAATACTCGCACTCGAGCGGGATGAGCACGCCGTCGGCGGCGGTGAGGGCGTTGACGGTGAGCAGGCCGAGGCTGGGCGGGCAGTCGATCAGGACGTAGTCGTAGCGCTCGCGCAGCGGCCGCAGGACCCGGGCCAGTGCCCGCTCGCGGCCGACCTCGGGGGCCAGCAGGATCTCGGCGGCGGCCAGGTCGATGTTGGAGGGAAGGAGCTCCAGGCCGTCCTGCTTGGTGCGCTCGATGACCGGGCCGGCGTCGGCCTTGCGGTCCAGCAGCAGGTTGTAGACCGTCTGCTCCAGGGCCAGGGGGTTGATGCCGAGCCCGACCGAGAGCGCCCCCTGGGGGTCCATGTCGACCAGGAGCACCTGGCGGCCCTGCTCGGCCAGGGCGGCGCCCAGGTTGATGGTGCTGGTGGTCTTGCCGACCCCGCCCTTCTGGTTCGCCAGGGCGATGACCTTCCCCATCTCCGGCACCTCCGGACCACCAGCAGGAACCTGTTGTCGTCACATCGCTTTGTCGACTGGGAAGTTGGACGTTAAGTCGCTTTGCGTCTTGGCCGATAGAACGACGAGTGGAGATGTCGCCTCGTTGACGTTGGGCGGGCGCATCTTACCCACCCTTGGTCCGGCGGAGAAAGCGGCTGCCCACAGCCCCGGCCACGCTCCGTGGTTGACCACTCTCCGTGGTTGGACGGCCGGGTCCGGGGGTTCACGCTGCGTGGTCAGGCCCGGCGCCCCGGAACTCACCATTGGGTGAGATGTGGACAACTCCTCAACTACCGGGACATGCGGGCAGGCCCCGGGCAGGCACGTGGATCAGCGGGTGCCGCTGGTCAGGGGCCCGCGGGACCGCCGGCCTGGGGGATCAGCGGTGGGTCAGCGGAGGTCGCTGGCGAAGGAGCGGCCGGGGCCGACCGAGGGGACGGCGAACAGCTCGGCGATGGTGGCGCCGAGGTCGGCGAAGGTGGCGCGGTCTCCGAGGCGCCGGCCGGAGGTGCCGCCGGGGCTGAAGGCGACCATGGGAGTGAACTCGCGCGTGTGGTCGGTGCCGGGGGCGGTGGGGTCGCAGCCGTGGTCGGCGGTGAGGAACAGCCAGTCGTCGCGGCCGAGGGTGGCCGTGACCTCGGGGAGGCGGGCGTCCAGGCGCTCCAGGCAGCGGGCGTAGCCCTCGGCGTCGCGGCGGTGGCCGTAGACCATGTCGAAGTCGACCAGGTTGGTGAACACGAAGGCGGGCCCGCCGGCCTCGTCGAGGAAGCGGACGGTGGCGTCGATCGACGTCTCGTTGTCGCCGGTGTGGTCGGAGTCGACCAGGCCGCGGCGGGAGAAGATGTCCTCGATCTTGCCAACCCCGATGGTGCGAACCCCCGCCCGCTCGAGCGCCTCGAGCACGGTCGGGCCGGCGGGCGGGAGGGCGTAGTCGCGCCGCTCCTTGGTGCGGGTGAAAGCGCCGGGGTCGCCGTCGAACGGGCGGGCGATCACCCGGCCGACGGCGTGCTCGCCCTTGAGCAGGGAGCGGGCCTGCTCGCACCAGGCATACAGCTGCTCGAGGGGGACGACCCGCTTGTGGGTGGCGATCTGGAACACCGAGTCGGCCGAGGTGTAGACGATCGGCTTGCCGGTCTCCAGGTGCTCGGCGCCGAGCTCCTTGATGATCTCGGTGCCCGAGGCCGGCTTGTTGCCGAGGACGCCGCGGCCGATGGCGTCGGCGAAGGCGTCGATCACCTCGGGCGGGAACCCGTCGGGGTAGGTCGGGAAGGGCTCGTCGAGGACGACGCCCATCATCTCCCAGTGGCCGGTGGTGGTGTCCTTGCCAGCCGACCGCTCGGCCATTCGGCCGGTCACGGCGGCGGCCTCCTCGACCGGGTCGACGCCGGCGATCCTGGTCAGCCGCCCGAACCCCCAGGACTCGAGGGTGGGCAGGGCCAGCCCGCCGACCGCGGCGGCGGCGTGCCCGGCGGTGTCGGCGCCCTCGTCGCCGTAGTCGGCGGCGTCCGGCGCCTCCCCCACCCCGAGCGAGTCGCAGACGATCAGCACCACCTTGGCGGGCCGCGGCGGCGCCTCGCCGTTCGCGGGAACCGCGGCCCCGGTCGGTCCCGGGGCGTCCTGCGAGGTCATCGCGAACCTCGCTGGCGCTTGCAGGTCATGCAGAGGCGGGCTGCCGGGAGGGCCTCAAGGCGCTCCTCGGCGATGGGCTCGCCGCAGCGTTCGCAGCGGCCGAAGGTGCCGGCCTCCATGCGCTCGAGGGCCTGCTCGACGTCCTGGAGGGTGTCGCGGAGGCTGCGGACCAGGGTGAGCAGGTTGGCCCGTTCGGCGGCGGCCTGGCCGGCGTCGGCGAACCCCTCGTCCAGCTCGGGGTCCTCGATGCCCTCGGCGTCGCGGCGGGCCCCGAGGTCGTCGAGCTGACGACGGACCTCGCCACGCTCGGTCTCGAGCCGTTCCCGCAGGCGGTCAACGGTCTGCTGATCCATCCCGGTCCTCCGTCGCGCTTCTGCCCACCGCGGCAAGGAACTCCCACGACGGTCGGCTCTCGAGAGCAGGGGTTGCAGGCTACAGGATCAGGCGGCCACGGGGTGGGCTGTTCATCGCGAATGTCCGGCCTATTGGCTGGGGACGGTGTGACGGGCTCGCGGGTGGGCGCGCAGGTAGACCTCGCGCAGGCGGTCCTGGGTGACCCGGGTGTAGACCTGGGTGGTGGCCAGGCTGGCGTGGCCGAGCAGCTCCTGGACACTGCGGATGTCGGCGCCGCCGGCCAGCAGGTGGGTCGCGAACGAGTGGCGCAGGACGTGCGGGGAGACCTCGGCCTCCAGCCCGGCGTGCCTGGCGTGGCGGCGCAGGATCTTCCAGCAGCCCTGCCGGGTCAGCCGGCTGCCCTGGGCGTTCAGGAACAGGGCCGGCCCCGAGCGCGGCCCGGCCAGCAGCGGCCGGGCCCGGACCAGGTAGCCCTCCAGCGCCCGGCGGGCCGAGCGGCCGATCGGGACCAGGCGCTCCTTGGCCCCCTTGCCGAACGCCCGCACCGTCCCGTCCTCCAGGTCGAGGTCGTCGACGTCGAGCGCGGTCGCCTCGCTGACCCGCAGGCCGGCCGCGTACAGGGTCTCGAGCAGGGCCCGGTCGCGCAGGGCGAGCTGGTCGTGGCCGGCGATCGCCCCCAGCAGCGCCTCCACCTGCTCGACCGAGAGGGCCTTGGGCAGGCTCGCCGGGACCTTGGGGGTGCCGAGGTCGCGGGAGGGGTCGGCGCCGGCCAGCCGCTCCCGGACCAGGAAGCGGTGGAAGCCGCGGACCGCGGCCAGGCTCCTGGCCACGCTGGAGGCCCGGTAGCGGGTCCCCACCGGGGTGCTGCCGGCTCGGAGCGCGGCCAGGAAGGCGACCAGGTCGGGCTCCCCCGCCTGGGTCGGGTCGTCGATCCCGGCGCCGGCCAGCCAGCCGGCATAGCGGCGCAGGTCCCGGCGGTAGGCGCTGAGGGTGTTGGATGCCAGCCCGCGCTCAACCGCCAGGTAGTCGAGATAGCGGCGCACGGCCGCCCCCGCCACCGGCCCCACCGGCGCCGTCGGCACCCCAGCGCGGGGGGTGGGTTCGCGGGCGCCGGAATCGACCACGTCGGCCGGCATCGCTAGCGGGCCGCGCCGTCGGCCAGGGCGGGGATGACCTCGGGGAGGGGGCGCCAGTCGAGGCCGTGGGCCTCGGCGACCTGCTGGTAGGTGAGCTCGCCGCGGTAGACGTTGATGCCCTTGGCCAGCGGGGCGTCGGCCGTGACGGCCTCCTCCAGCCCGGCCGAGGCGATCTCGACCGCGTACGGCAGGGTGACGTTGGTGAGCGCGTAGGTCGAGGTGTGCGGCACCGCCCCCGGCATGTTGCCGACGCAGTAGTGGACCACCCCGTCGATCACGTACGTCGGGTCGGAGTGGGTGGTGACGTGCGAGGTCTCGAAGCAGCCGCCCTGGTCGATCGAGATGTCGACCAGGACCGCGCCCCGCTTCATCGCCCGGACGTGCTCGGCGGTGATCAGCCGGGGCGCCTTGGCCCCCGGGATCAGCACCGAGCCGATGATCAGGTCGGCGGCCAGCGCCAGGTCCTCGATCGTCTGGCGGTTCGACATCAGGGTGACGATCCGGCCCTTGTGGATCTGGTCGACGTAGCGGAGCTTGTCGACGTTCTTGTCGAGCAGGGTGACCTCGGCCTCCATGCCCTGGGCGATCCAGGCGGCGTTCTGCCCGGCCATGCCGCCGCCGAGCACCAGCACCTTGGCCGCGGCCACGCCCGAGACGCCGCCCATCAGCACCCCCCGGCCGCCCGACTCACGTTCCAGCAGGTGGGCGCCGACCTGGGGAGCCATTCGGCCCGCGACCTCGCTCATGGGCGCCAGCAGGGGCAGCCGGCCGTCGGCCAGCTCGACCGTCTCGTAGGCGACGGCGGTGGTCCCGCTCTCCAGCAGGGCCTCGGTGACCTCGCGGCTGGCCGCCAGGTGCAGGTAGGTGAACAGCACCTGGTCCTTCTGGAGCCGGTGGAACTCCTCGGGGACCGGCTCTTTCACCTTCAAGATGAGGTCGGCCCCGCCCCAGACCTCGTCGGCGGTGTCGAGCACCGTCGCCCCGGACTTCTCGAACTCCAGGTCGGTGATGGAGCTGCCCAGGCCGGCGCCCTGCTCGACCAGCACCCGGTGGCCGGCCTCGGTCAGCTCGCGGACGCCCACCGGCGTGATCGCGACCCGGTACTCGTGGTCCTTGAGCTCCCGCGGGATGCCAACGTCCATGGTCGCCGCCTTTCGCTCGTCCCGGCCCCACCGTCGGGCCCGGGCAGGCCAAGTCTACGAGACGGCCGGCGCCTGGGTCCGCAATCTCAGGCAGGCCGGCCGGCGGCGCGGCGGGCCGGGGCGTCCGGCGGCGGGCGGTCTGCCTGGTCAGGCGCCCACAGCCCGGCCAGCTTGAGCCCGTAGAGGCCGAGGGCGACCAGCGTCTTGGCGTCCCCGGGAGGGCCGGCCGCCCGCCGCAGCGCCTCGGAGAACGGCAGCCGCGCCACCTCGATGCCCTGCTCCTCCCAGTCGGCCGCGGGGGCGTCGCCCTCGATCGGGGTGACACCCTCGGCCAGGTAGAGGTCGAGCACCTCGTCGCTCCACCCCGGGGTGGTGTAGAAGCTGGCCAGGAAGGTCAGGGTGCCGCCCTCGACTCGCAGCTCCTCGGCCAGCTCGCGGCGGAGTGCGTCCTCGACCGCCTCGCCGTCGACGTCGTACTTGCCGGCGGCGACCTCCAGCACCCTGGCCCCGACGGCGTGGCGCCACTGGTCGACCAGGACGACCATGCCGTCGTCGTCGACCACCAGGGCGGCCACGGCCCCGTTGTGCTCGATGACCTCGCGGTCGCCGGTCTGGCCGTCGTCGTCCACGATCCGGTCGACCCGGACCCTGACGACCTTGCCCTCGAACGGCCGCCGGGTGTCGACGATCCGGAACGGCGGCTCGGTCACCGGCCGGGCCGGCTCACTGGCGCCCAGGCTCACCGGCGGGAACAGGGCCGGCCGGGACCGGCGGGTCGTCGTCGTGGCGGACCGGGTCGGCCAGGCCGTCGCTGCGAAGGTCGACGGTGGCCGGCGGGTCGGCCGGCCCGCCCGGCGGGTCGGCCGGAGCGGCCGGCCGGGCCAGGTCGGCCTCGGCGGCCCTGCTCGGCGCGGCCGGTTCGGACGGAGCGTGGAACCCGTCGGCGCTTCCCGGGAGCGGGATGGCGTCGACAGTCGGCACCCGCGGGACGGCCGGAGCCACGGGCTCGGCCGACGGCCGCGGGGCGCTTCCCGCGGAGGCGGTGGCCGCGGGCTCAGCCAGAGGCTGCGGAGCGGTTCCCGCGGAGGGGGGGGCGGGGGCCAGGCCGGAGGCCGTGACCGAGGGCGAAGCCGGGGTCGGGGCGGGGTCGCCGCCGTTGCGGTGGGCCGGGACGCCCTCGGCGCGGGCGCCCGAGGGCCGGGCCGGGGCCACCGTCGTGCGGTCGCGGTCGCGGTCGTCGGCGAAGGCGGTCGCCGCGCCCACGAAGTCGCGGAACAGCGGGTGCGGGCGGGTCGGGCGGGAACGGAACTCGGGGTGGAACTGGCCGGCCACGAACCACGGGTGGTCGGGCAGCTCGATCATCTCGACCAGCCGCCCGTCGGGCGAGGTCCCGGAGAAGACCAGCCCGGCGTCCTCCAGCCGGCGCCGGAACCGGTTGTTGACCTCGTAGCGGTGCCGGTGCCGCTCGAACACCAGCCCGTCCCCGTAGGCCCGCTCGGCCAGCGTGCCCTTGACCAGGCGGCACGGGTCGAGGCCGAGGCGCATGGTGCCGCCCTTGTCGGCGACCCGGCGCTGGTCGGGCAGCAGGTCGATCACCGGGTAGGGGGTGTCGGCCTCGAACTCGCTCGAGTTCGCGCCCTCCAGGCCGGCCAGGTTGCGGGCGATCTCGATCACCGCGGTCTGCAGGCCCAGGCAGATGCCCAGGTACGGCACGCGGCGCTCGCGGGCGAAGCGGATCGCCTCGACCTTGCCCTCGACCCCCCGGATCCCGAACCCGCCGGGCACCAGGACCCCGTCGACGGTCTCGAGGACCTTGCGGGCCCGCGGGTCCTCCAGCTCGTCGGAGGCGCACCAGACCACCTCAACCTCCACCTTATGGTGAAACCCGGCATGCTGGAGCGCCTGGGTCACCGACAGGTAGGCGTCGGGCAGGTTGATGTACTTGCCGACCACGGCGATGCGGACCTTGCGGCGGGGGCTGCGGATCCGCTCGACCAGGGCCCGCCACTCGGTCAGGTCGGGCTCCTTGCCCTCCAGCCGCAGGTGCCGGACCAGGTAGTCGTCGAGGCCCTCGGCGTGCAGGACGAGCGGGATCTCGTAGATCGAGTCGGCGTCGGGGGCCGACACGACCGCCTCGACGTCGACGTCGGACAGCAGGGAGATCTTGCGCTTGAGAGCGTCGGTGATCGGGCGGTCGGTGCGGCACACGATCGCGTCGGGCTGGATGCCGAGGGACCGCAGCTCGCGGACCGAGTGCTGGGTCGGCTTGGTCTTGAGCTCCCCCGACGGCCCGATGTAGGGGACCAGCGAGACGTGGACGAACATCACGTGCTCACGCCCGATGTCATGGCGGAGCTGGCGGATCGCCTCAAGGAACGGCAGCGACTCGATGTCGCCGACGGTCCCGCCGACCTCGGTGATAACCACGTCGGCGTCCTCGGCCACCCGCACGATGCGGGCCTTGATCTCGTTGGTGATGTGCGGGATGACCTGGACGGTGTCGCCCAGGAACTCGCCGCGGCGCTCGGCCGCGATCACCGTCGAGTAGATGGCCCCGGTGGTGACGTTCGAGTCCCGGTAGAGGCTCTCGTCGATGAAGCGCTCGTAGTGGCCGAGGTCCAGGTCGGTCTCGCAGCCGTCGTCGGTGACGAAGACCTCGCCGTGCTGGAACGGGTTCATGGTTCCGGGATCGACGTTGATGTACGGATCCAGCTTCTGCATGGTGACCCGCAGCCCGCGCGCCTTCATCAGGCGTCCGAGCGAAGCCGCGGTGAGACCCTTGCCGAGCGACGAGGCGACGCCGCCCGTCACAAAGATGTGCTTCGCCAAGGTGCTTGACCCCCTTTGGGCCCATCGGGGGGGCCGGGTGCTCTCACCTGGCCACCCGGCCATCTGCGGGGCCCTCCGGGATGCCAGCGTAGCACGAATAGGGGAGGGCTCCGCGCCACTGCGCGTACCTCCAGGTACGGGCGGTTAGGGACCCCGGCGGCCCAGGCGGTCGGCCGCGCGGAGGACCCGGTTGGTCTCGATCACCCGGGTGAACGAGACCCGCTCGGAGACCAGCTGAAGAGCCAGGAGGACGGCCGCGGCCGCCCACACCAGCCACATCGGGCCGGCCAGGACCATGGTGCCGACCACCGCCCCGAGGGCGTTGGCCCCGGCGTCGCCGAGCATCCCCTCCTCACGCAGGTCGAAGGGGAGGGCGGCCAGCGCCGCCCCGGCCAGCCCGGCCGACCAGGCCCCGCCGCCCGGGTCGACCAGGCAGGCCAGCACCCAAAGGGGCAGGAACACCTTGGCGCAGCGGCCGGGCCGCAGGTCGAGCAGGTTCGCGGTGTTGGCCGCCGAGGCGACCACCAGCCCGCCCAGCAGCACCACCCAGGCCGGCCGCTCCGCCGGGGTGGCCAGGCTCGACACGAACAGCCCGGCCAGGGCACCCCCCAGCAGCTTGATGCCCCCGCCGGTGAGCCGCCCCGAGGCCAGCGCCCGCAGGTGCCCACGGAACCCGCGGTTCCCGCCCTGGTCCTCGATCAGGTCGTCGGCCAGCCCGAGCAGCAGGAACCCGAGCCCGGCCACCACCACCGCCAGCCCCGACGGCGCCAGCAGCCCGGCCCGCAGCGCCCGCAACGGGTCGACCCTTACCACCACGGCCAGCGGCGCCGCCCACACCAGCAGCCCAAGCACCAGCAGCAGCCCGAGCCCGGCCACCACCTCCCGCTTGCGGTAGTTCACCCGGGCCAGGCTCGACTTCGCCAACCCCGCCAGCACCTGCGGCGCCGCCCAGAACCCAACGCCCCACCCCACCAGCACCCCACACAACGCCACCGGCAGCGCCCGCATCAGCCACCACCCCCCG
>JASLIH010000342.1 GCA_030152105.1 Actinomycetes bacterium | reverse complement strand
CTGCTGTCGGACGTTGAGGCCCTCTACCCGCAGGTGCCCGAGGGCACCCCGGTCCTCATCCACCGCTAGCCCAGGGCGTCAGGGGCGGGTCAGGTACCGGTCGGGGACGGCGATGATGGCGCGCACGTCGCTCCAGCCGCCCTCCAGGTCGAACAGGTAGGCCGGGAGCAGGTAGGCCATGTCGGGCTTCCCCCCGCCCTCGGCGACGGCCGGGGCCAGCTGGAGGCCCAGCCGGACCCCGGTCACGGTCGCGACCCGCGGCCTGAGCCGGTCCGTGCAGGGGACCTTGCCGCCGGCCGGGCACGCGTCGAGCTCGACAGCCGGCGCCACCCCCGGCCGGAGGATGCCGCCCAGCGGGGCGGACCGCTTGAGCCGCTCGAAGCCTTCCTCCACGCCGATCAGCGGGTAGGTGTCGGCCGGCTCGGGGGTGGCCAGGTAGCCGAAGGCGTGCTGGACCACGCCTCGGGCGCCGACGCTGACCGTCCAGGAGAACCCGGAGGTCGGTGCGCCGCCCACCGCCGGGGCGATGGTGACGGTCCGGGTGGCGAAGCCGTCGGTGACCCGCACCGAGGCGCCCTTCAGGTCGAGCCCGGCCCCGGTGGCCAGGTCACGCGCGACCCGCTCGGCCTCGGCCCGGGTCGGCAGGGCGGGCCGCCGCAACGGCCTGGCCGGGGCGACCGGCCGGACCGTGGCCCCGGCCCCGGGCTGGTTGGAGACGGGAGCGTCAGGGTCGAGGCACTGGATGCCGGCGCCGGGCCGGTACGGGCCGCCTCCCACCCGGGACACACAGGTGCCGAAGATGCCGGAGCCATAGGACCACGGCACCCCGGCCAGCCGGTGCACCACCAGGGCGCGGCGGCCGTCCCGGACCGTCCAGGCGCTCGGCTCCTGCTTGGGCTGCCCGTGCAGCCCGAGGGCGGCGGCCAGGGTGGCCACCCGGGCGGCGTCGACATTGTCGCCGACCTTCCAGGCCCGCGCCTGGTCGGGCAGCGACGGCAGGGGCCCGCCGAGCTTGTAGGTGACCGGCGGCCACAGCCGGGGCCGGTCGGTGCGGTCGCCGGACCGCTTGGCCGGCTCGGTCGCTCCCGGGGCCGGAGCCGGCTCGGCCGCGCCGCCAGCGCTGCTCGCGTCGGCGGCGGCCTGCCCGGCCGCGCCCAGGTCGAGCGCGGGGAGGACGGCCGGCGACGGGCCACCGCCGCCCCGGGCGACCAGCACCCCGCCGGTCACCAGCCCGGCCGTGACCACCGCCGCCACGACCCATGCCACGACCCGCCTGCCCACCGTGCACCACCGCCCCGTTCCCGTTGCCTGGACGTCATTGTCTTCGACGCCGCCACCGCCCCGCTGGTTCCCGGCGGTCTAGGCGAGGCGGCGGGCCCCGTCCGACGGGAGGACGGTGGTGACCTCCGGCGGGCCGAACCCGGCGGCGGCGAAGGCCTCCCGGGCCCGGTCGGCGACCCGCCCGGCCAGGTCCGCCCTGACCAGGGCGATGGCGCTGCCGCCGAAGCCGGCCCCGGTCATGCGGGCCCCGGCCGCGCCGGCGTCCACGGCCGCCTCGACGGCGGTGTCGAGCTCGGGCGAGGACACCTCGTAGTCGTCGCGCAGGGAGGCATGGGAGGCGGCCAGCAACGGGCCCAGCCGGTCCAGGTGGCCGGCGCGCAGCAGCGCGACCGCCTCCAGCACCCGGGCGTTCTCGGTGACCACATGACGGGCCCGGCGCAGCCCTGGGTCGCCGAGCGCCTCGGCGGCGGCCTCGACCTGCTCCAGGGTGGCGTCCCGCAGGGCGGGCACGCCGAGGACGGCCGCGGCCGCCTCGCAGGCCGCCTTCCGGTCGGCGTAGGCCCCGTCGACCAGCCGGTGGCCGGCCCTGGTGTCGATCACCACCAGGCACAGCCCCGATTCCTCGAGCGGCAGCGGGACCTGCTCGGTCTCGAGCGACCGGGTGTCGAGGAACAGGGCGTGCCCGGCCCGCCCGAGCATGGACACCATCTGGTCCATGGCCCCCGACGGCACCCCGACGACCTCGTTCTCGGCCCGGCGGGCCAGCCCGGCCAGGGCCTGACGGTCCAGGCGGGCGCCGTGCAGGTCGGCCAGGGCGATGGCGGTCGCGCACTCGAGGGCGGCACTGGAGGACAGCCCCGACCCGGCCGGCACGTCCCCGTCGACCACCAGGTCGGCCCCGCCGAGCTGGGCCCCGGCCTGCCCGAGCGCCCAGGCCACCCCGGCCGGGTAGGCGGCCCAGCCCTCGACCCGCCCCGGTCCGACGGCGGCCAGCTCCAGGTCCGCCGGCGGTCCCGCCTGCAGCGACCACAGCCGCAGCCGCCCCCCGTCCCGCCGCCCGGCCGCGACCAGCACCAGCCGGTCGATCGCCGCCGGGAGCACGAAGCCGTCGTTGTAGTCGGTGTGCTCCCCAATCAGATTGACCCGCCCCGGCGCCGCCCAGACCCCGACAGGATCGCGCCCGACACGGTCCCGGAACGCGTCCACCACCCGCCCGACCAGGTCGCTCACCTGGTGCTCACCGGATACCACGGGGCCCACCTGGTTCAGCCGTGAGCTGGTGTCGCGCCGCGCAACAACTCGGCCGCCTGCTCGGGGGCGATGTCGTTGATGAACACCCCGGCCCCGGACTCGCTGGAGGCGAGGAACTTGAGCTTGGTCGCCGAGCGGCGGACCGAGAACGCCTCCAGGTGCAGGTGGGCCAGGTCGCGGTCGCGCCGGACGGGGGCCTGGTGGCAGGTGAGCATGTAGGGCAGGGGCTGGTCGAACAGCCCGTCGAAGCGGCCCAGGACGTCCTTGACCAGGGTGGCCAGGCCGTCGCGCTCGGCCTCGTCCAGCGCCGGCAGGTCGGGCAGGTGGCGGGTGGTGAAGAAGTGGACCTCGAACGGCCACCGGGCGGCGAACGGCACGAAGGCCACCCAGCCCGGCGCCCGCCCGACCACCCGGTCGCCCTCGGCCTCGGCGGCCACGATCGTGCAGGAGCGGCACTCGCCGGTGGCCTCCCGGTGGGCGCGGGCCACGTCCAGCTGGCGGGCTGTCCGAGGGGCCACGAACGGGTAGGCGTAGATCTGGCCGTGGGGGTGGTGCAGGGTGACCCCGATCTCCTCGCCCCGGTTCTCGAACGGGAACACCTGCTCGACGCCGTCCAGCGTCCCCAGCTCCTGGGTGCGGTCGGCCCAGACCTCGACCACAGTGCGGATGCGGCCGACGGGCAGCCGGGCCAGGGCCCCGTCGTGGTCGGCGGTGAAGCAGACGACCTCGCAGCGCCCGACGCCCGGCTGGCGGGCGAAGGGCCCGGCGTCGGCGACCTCGCCGGGGTCCGAGGTCAGCGACGGGAAGCGGTTCTCGAACACGACCACGTCGTAGACGGCGGCCGGGATCTCGGTGGCCCGGCCGTCCCTGGACGGGCAGAGCGGGCACTGGTCGGCCGGGGGCAGGTGGGTCCGGCCCTGACGGTGGGAGGCGACGATCACCCACTCCTCGCGGAGCGGGTCGCAGCGGATCTGGCTGGAGGTGCTGGCCGCGCCCAGGTCGCGGGTGTCGGGGTCGCTGCGGTCGATCCCCTCGCGCTCGTCGAAGTAGATCAGCTCACGCCCGTCGGCCAGCCGGATCGAGGTCTTGACCACCTTCATCACGCCGGCAGCATACCGGGGCGCCGGTGGTCGCTGGCAGAATCGGGCAGCGCGGCGGCAAGATACCGCCGTCCCGCCCGATTGTGGAGGAGGCGCCATGCCCGGCGTTCGGCGTGGCCGCCTGACGGTGGTGGTGCTGGCGCTGGCCGGGGCCGGGGCGGTGCTGGCCGGGTGCTCAGGTGGGGAGGCGCCACGGGGCACGGTCAACGTGCCCATGTACGACAACTTCTTCGCCCGCGAGGTGACCCGGGTCCCGGCCGGGACGAGGGTCCGGTTCCCCAACGAGGGGCGGACGCCGCACAACGCCGTGGCCGTGGACGGGACCTGGCGGACGCCGGCGCGGGTCGCCGCCGACGACGCCGCCACCGTCGTGCTCGACCAGCCGGGCGTGTACCGCTTCTACTGCAGCTTCCACGCCACCGAGGACGGCCGCCAGGGCATGGCCGCCACCATGGTCGTTGGCGACGTCAGCTACTACCCGGGCCAGGAGGCGGCCGCGCCGGCCCTGGTCCCGGTGGAGCGGGCCAGCGGGGTCACCCGCCGGGTGCCCGAGGACCACCGGACCATCCAGGAGGCCGTCTCGGCCGCCCGGCCGGGCGACCTGGTCCTGATCGGCCCGGGCGTCTACCGCGAGGAGGTCAAGGTCACCGTGCCGTCAGTGACCATCCGCGGCCGCGACCGGAACCGGGTGGTGATCGACGGCCAGTTCCGGCGGCCCAACGGGATCAGCGTGACCGCCGACGAGGTGGCGGTGGAGAACCTGACCGTCCGCAACGCGCTCATCAACGGGCTGTTCTGGACGGGCGTGCGCGGCTACCGGGCGAGCTATGTGACCGCCTACAACAACAAGGACTACGGCATCTACGCCTTCGACTCGGCCGACGGCCTGTTCGAGCACTCCTATGCCTCGGGGTCGCCCGACTCCGGCTTCTACATCGGCCAGTGCCATCCCTGCGACGCCGTGATCGACCAGGTGGTGGCCGAGCGCAACGCCCTCGGCTACTCGGGCACCAACGCCGGCGGAAATCTTCAGATCGTCCGATCCGTATGGCGGGAGAACTGGGCCGGGATCGTCCCCAACACCCTCGACTCCGAGCTGCTGCCGCCCTTCCGCGAGCTCGACATCGTCGGCAACGACGTCCGCGGCAACCACAACCGGAACGCGCCCGGGGTGCGGCTGGAGTGGGGCGCCTTCGGCAACGGCATCGTGCTCGGCGGCGGCAACGACTCGCGGGTCGAGCGCAACCGGGTGGTCGACCACGTCAACCACGGCATCCTGGTCACGCCCAACCTGGACGAGCACTTCTGGACCGCCTCGGGCAACCGGGTGGTCGGCAACGTGGTCGAGGGGTCGGGCCGGGCCGACCTGGCCCTGGCCGCCCCGGCCGGCGGGGGCAACTGCTTCCAGGGCAACCAGGCCCGGACCTCCATCCCGGTAGGCCTCCAGGCGTTCTCGCGCTGCTCGGGCCCGCGGCTGCCACTGCGCATGGACCTGTCCACCACCCTCGTCAGCCTCGGCCAGGTCGCCGAGGCCAACACCGGCGCCTTCCCGGCCAACCGGTCCGAGGACCAGCCCGCGCCCCCGCCCCAGGAGCAGCTCCCTGGTGGGGCCGGGGCGCCGGTGCAGCCGGCCGTCGACGTGTTCCAGCGGCACCGGGTCGACCTGGCCACGGTCCCGCTGCCCGGACCCTCCGACCAGCAACCGACCGTCCGCAAGGAGCCAACCGTGTTCGGCGTCCCCATCCTGGCCGCATCCCCCTGGCAGCTCGTCTTCGCCCTCTACGGCTACCTGCTGCCGTTCGTGCTGTACGCCGCCTGGACCTCGCTGGCCCTGTGGGACCTGGCCCGCCGCGACGACCTGCGCCGGGGCGCCGCCATCGCCTGGATCGCGGTCGTGCTGCTGGTCCCGTTCCTGGGCGTGATCGCCTACCACGTGCTCGGCCGGTCCCAGCTGCCGGCCTGGCTGCGGGCGGCCGTGGTCGGCGGCGGCCTGGTCGCCTACCTGGTCATCCTCGGGATCGGAGCCCTGCTCGGCGGGATCGCCTGAGCGG
>JASLIH010000309.1 GCA_030152105.1 Actinomycetes bacterium | reverse complement strand
GGCACCGCCGCCGCCCTGCTCGCGGGGCTGCGGGCGGCGGCCAGGCTCGCCGACCTCCTCGGAAGCCCGGCGGCCGCCGAGCCCGCCCCCTCGGCGGGGGAGGACGGACAGGACCTGGCCGCCCAGGCCGGGGAGCGCCAGGCCCCGTCCGCCTTCCCCCGCCGAGGGGGCGGGCTCGGCGGCCGCCGGGCTTCCGAGGCGGTCGGCGAGCCTGGCCGCCGCCCGCAGCCCCGCGAGCAGGGCGGCGGCGGTGCCGAGGGTGGGGGCGCGCTCGCGTCGCTCCCAGTAGTCGGGGCCGGCCGGGGGCAGCCCGTCGGGGCCGAGGGAGGCGGCGGCGTGGTCGGCGGCGGCCCGCACGACCGGCCACAGCCGGGTCGCCAGGTCGGTGTCGCGGCCCTGGTCGCTGGCCAGCCAGGCCGCCCACGGCACCCAGCCGGTGGCGTCCAGCTGGGCCGGGCGGTCGTCGGTGACCGGCCGTCCGTCAGGGTGGGAGCGGGCCGGCCAGGTCCCGTCGGGCCGCTGGGTGCCGGCCAGGAACCCGAGGATGGCCCCGGCCTCGCGGCGGTGGCCGGTGACGGCCAGGGCGGCCGCGGTGAAGCTGGCGTCGCGCGGCCACACATAGGCCCAGTAGGGCGTCTCGGCGGCCAGGGCGGCCCCGCCCGGCCGGACCAGCAGGCGCAGGAACAGCAGCGACCGCGCGGCCACCTCCCGTTCGGCGGCGGTCGCGCCCGGGACCGTCCCGGCGGCCAGCCAGGCCCGCTCCTCGGCGACCACGGCCAGCGCCCCCGGGTCGTCAGGCGGCCCGCTGACCGGTTCGGAGGCCCCGGGTGGCAGGTAGCGCAGCCGCCCGTCGGCCAGCCGCAGCACCGTGCTCCCCTCGAGGTAGGCCGCCCCCTCGGCCTGGTCGGGCGCGACCGACACCAGGGCGTCCCGCCCGCCCAGCAGCCCAGCCCCGAACAGCGGCGGTGACCGGTCCGGCCGGGTCGCCCCCAGCAGCAGCGCCACCAGCCCGACGGCAACCGACAGCGCCAGCGGGCGGCGGTCGGTCCATCGTCGCAGGGTCAGCTCCTCAGGTTCGTCAGCGGCCAGCGGCGCAGAGTGGATGCACTCCTTGGGTCGATACCGGTCGTTCGCGCAGGGCAGGTGCGTCACTTGGGTCGGTACCGACCGGTGCCTGGTGTAGCCCCATCGTCCCCGGCCCCCGCCCGCCCGTCAACGCGACCCAGGCCTGGGGGGGGTCGCTCTAGGGGGGGCCGAGGCTGGTTTGGAGGCGGTTGAGGGTGGGGCGGTCGGGGGCCGAGAGCCAGGCGACCCGGGGGCCGGTGCAGCGCAGCGCGGTGCGCTGGCCGGCGCCTGACCAGTGGAGGGACCCGGGGGTGCGGGTGGCGGAGCCGAAGCGGCCGGTGGCCCAGCCGCGCATGGCGTTGCAGAACTGGGTCGCCTCGGCGGTGGAGTCCCAGACGGTCCGCAGGGCGAGGGCGGTGTGGCTGCCTCGCTGGAAGGTCCGCAGGCGGCCGCCGTCCCAGCCGGCGGCGGCGGCCTCGGCGGTGGTCACGGCGAGCTCGCCCTGGAGCAGGAGCCGGGCGTCCAGCTCGCCGAAGCTCAGCTCCGCCGCCGGCCGCCAGCCGGGGCCGAGGCGGGCGCTCAGGTCGGCGACCTCGACCCGCTGGGGGCGGTCGCGGTCGCGCAGGTAGCGCTCGGGGTGGAGGAGCTGCTCGGTCGAGGTCGGCGGGTCGCGGTAGGCGTCGTTGACCGCGTCCCAGCCGCCCTGCTGGTAGAGCGCGCGGACGAAGCGCAGGCCCTCCTGGTAGGGGAACAGCATCGACTCGCGGACGGCGGCCGGGGCGGCGTCGCGTTCCGGGGTCCGCTGGGTGGCGGCGACCAGGCCGGCGTCGGCCTGCTCGGCCGGGGTGAGCCGTTCGGCCAGGTAGCGCTGCATGGCCAGGGTGGCGTCGCCCTCGACCAGGCCCGAGTAGGCGGCCAGCTCGTCCTCGCGGCCGGTGGCGGCGGCCAGCCGGTCGGCCCGGGTCAGGTCGAAGTGCTGGTCGGTGACGGCGTGGGTCAGCTCGTGGGCCAGGATGATCCTGGCGTAGGGGTCGAGACCGCGGCTGGAGCGGACGTACAGGCCGCCCTTGGGCGGCCGGCCGGGCACGTAGAAGCCGAGCACGCTCTCGGCCTGGAGCCGGTTGAGCAGGGCGGGCAGGTCGCTGCCGGCGGGCAGCTCACCCAGCAGCTCCATGGCCCGGCCCTGGCGGCGCAGGTCGTTCTGGTCGGTCTCCTCGGCCAGGACCGCCAGCAGCCGCTTGGCCAGCTTGGCGGGCGACTCGACGGTCACCGGCACCCGCCGCCGGAACTGGAGCTCGCGGAGCGCGGCCACGTCATGCTGCACGGCGCGGATCCCGGGCTCGGCCGGTGTGGCCGCCGCTGCCCTGGTGGTGGGGGTCGCGGACGGGGCCAGGGTCGAGGGTGTCGCCGCCGTCGCCCCGGAGGCGGTCGTCGCCGGCCGCTCGGGGCGGGTGGCGAACACCACCCCGCCGACGGCCAGCCCGGCCACCACCAGCAGGACCAGCGCCGCCGTCAGCCGCCCGACCCGCCGCCCGCGCGGCGGCTCAGACGGTGGCGGGGTCGGCGTCCACCCGCGCCCCTGCCACCCGGGTCCCGGGCCGGGCCCGGTGGGTGGTTGCTGGAGCCAGGACGGGCGGTCCTGTCCTTCTGTGCCCGGGGCGGGGGGCTGTGCCTGCCAGTCCGGGCCGCCGGGCGGAGGGGTCACGACGCGGGTTCACCGGCGCGGGACTCGACGTCCTCCTGGGTGAGGCGGCGGAACGAGCGGCGGGGCCGGTCCCGCTCCAGCACGGCGACCTCGAGACGGGAGTTGCCCGTCTCGCCGGCCGGGGCGGCCTGGCGCAGCACCCGCATGGCCAGCTGGAGGGCGGTGTCCAGCTCCATGTCCTCGTCGTAGGCGCGCTGGAGCTCGGTGTTGAGCTCGTCGCTCTGGCCGCCCATGGCCAGGTAGCCCTTGCGGTCGAACACGTTGCCGTCGAACACGACGTGGTACATCGCGTTGGGGGCGCCGTCGACGCCGACCTCGGCCACGCACAGCTCGACCTCGTAGGGCTTGAACTCCTGGACGAAGATCTGCCCCAGGGTCTGGGAGTAGGCGTTGGCGATCGAGCGCGAGGTGACGTCCTCGCGGCCGTAGGCGTACCCGCGGATGTCGGCCAGCCGGACCCCGGCCTGGCGCAGGTTCTCGAACTCCGAGAACCGCCCGACGGCGGCGAACGCGATCCGGTCGTAGAGCTCGGCCACCTTGTGCAGATGGGTCGAGGGGTTCTCGGCCACGAACAGGATGCCGCCGGCGTACTCGAGCACGATCAGGGGCCGGCCCCGGGCGATGCCCTTGCGGGCGAACTCGGCCTTCTCCTTGGTGAGCTGCTCGGGCGGGACGTAGAAGGGAACGCTCACCGCTCAGCCTCCACCTGGGCGTGGGCCGCGACCACGCGTTCGGCGGCCTTGCGCAGGTCGTCGTCGGGCGCCCGCCGGTACCCCTGGGCGGTGACCGTGGCCACGATCGGGTAGATGCCGCGGATGAGGTCGGGGCCGCCGGTCGCGGCGTCCTCGTCGGCGGCGTCGTAGAGCGCTTCCATCAGCACCTCGACCGCGCCGTCGGCGTCCAGGTCGGGCCGCCAGCGCTTCTTCAGGCTGCCGCGGGCGTCGCGGGCGCCCGAGCCGGTGGCGTGGAAGTCGGCGTCCTCCCAGCGGCCCCCGGTGACGTCGTAGCGGAAGATGCGGCCGACCTGGCGGCGGGTGTCGTAGCCGCAGAACAGGGGCAGCACGACCAGGCCCTGCATGGCCAGGGGGAGGTTGCCCCTGACCATCTGGCCGAGCTTGTTGGCCTTGCCCTCCAGCGACAGCGGGAAGCCTTCGATCTTCTCGTAGTGCTCCAGCTCGGTCTGGAACAGCCGGACCATCTCGATCGCCGGCCCGGCCGCCCCGGCGATCGCCACCGCCGAGTAGTCATCGGCCGGGAACACCTTCTCGATGTCCCGCTGGGCGATGGCCATCCCCTCGGTGGCCCGCCGGTCCCCGCCCATCGCCACGCCGTCGGCGAACTTCACCGCCGCCACGGTGGTCCCGTGCGGCACCTCCGGCACTGTCCCGGAGGCCACCCGGACCTCCAGCAGCTCCGGCGCGTACGCCCGCAACGCATCCACGAACGACGGGCTGTGCAGCTTCGGCCCTTCGAACGGGTTGTTCACGCCGGCTTCCTATCGTTGACGGACAAAGCGCTACTCTCCACCTTTCTGAACGTACTGCTTCACGAACTCCTCGGCGTTCTCCTCGAGCACGTCGTCGATCTCGTCCAGCAGCGCGTCGAGCTCTTCCTTGAGCTCCTCGCCCTTCTCCTGGATGTCGGGGGATGCCTGCGCCTCCTCCTGCTCGGCGTCCTGCTTGCCGGACGTGCGCCGCTTCTGCTCGGCGCCGCCGCCGCTGTCTCTGGCCATCGTGCCTCCCTGGACGAGCATCGAGGCGATTGTTTCATCACGGACACCGTACTCGCAGCCGCACCCGAGATCTGTGGACGGGCTCAGCTCTGGAGGTTGCGGATCAGGTCCTCGGCGGTGGGGCTGGCGTCGAGGACGGCCGCGGTGTGGGCGGCGGTCCCCCGGGTCGGCTCCAGCATGGGGACCCGCTGGAGGGTCTCGCGGCCGATGTCGAAGATGATGGCGTCCCAGCCGGCGGCGGCGATCTGCGGGGCGTAGCGGGCCAGGCAGCGGCCCCGGAAGTAGGCCCGGGTGTCGGTGGGGGGCTCGGAGACGGCGGTGGTGATCTCCTGCTCGGCGACCAGGCGCTCGACCCGGCCGGCGGCGGCCAGCCGGTAGTAGAGGCCCTTGTCGAGCTGGACGTCGTGGTACTGGATGTCGACCAGCGACAGCTTGGCGTCCTCCCACTCCAGGCCGTCGCGGTCGGCGATCTGCTGCATGAGCTGGTACTTGGTCGCCCAGTCGACCGTCCGGGCGGCCTTGAGGGGGTCGTCCTCGAGCAGGGCCAGCACGGCCTCCCAGCGCTCCAGGACCTCGACCTGCCAGTGGCTGGGCTCGCGGTCCTTGAGGTAGGTCTTGGCCGCGTCCAGGTAGTGCCACTGGAGCTCGCAGGCGGTCAGGCGGCGGCCGTCCTTGCGCTCGACCACGGTGCGCAGGGTCGGGTCCTTGGCGATGGCCCGAAGGGCCTGGACCGGGTTGGCCAGCTGCCACTCGTCGCCGGGGATGGCGCCGTCCTCGATCATGTTGAGGACGATGGCCAGGGCCCCGGTCTTGAGGAAGATGGCCACCTCGTTCATGTTGGCGTCGCCGATGATCACGTGCAGGCGCCGGTAGCGCTCGGGGTCGGCGTGGGGCTCGTCGCGGGTGTTGATGATCGGCCGCTTGAGGGTCGTCTCCAGGCCGACCTCGACCTCGAAGAACTGGCTGCGCTGGGCGATCTGGAAGGCCACCGAGCCGTCGTGGTGGTCGCGGACCAGGCTGCCCGCGCCGGCGAACACCTGGCGGCTGACCAGGAACGGGGTCAGGTCCCGGACGATCCGGGCGAACGGGGTCGCCCGGTCCACCAGGAAGTTCTCGTGGGTGCCGTAGGAGGTGCCCTTGCCGTCGGTGTTGTTCTTGTAGACCTGGATGCGGCGGCCGCCCGGGGCCAGCTCGGCCGCCCGCCGGGCCGACTCGGCCAGGATCCGCTCCCCCGCCTTGTCGTAGGCGACCAGGGTCCGCGGGTCCAGGCACTCGGGCGAGGAGTACTCGGGGTGGGCGTGGTCGACGTAGTAGCGGGCGCCGTTGGTCAGGATGACGTTGGCCAGCCCGAGGTCGTCCTCGGCCGGGGTCTCGGGCTCGCGGGCGGCCTCGAACCCGCGGGCGTCGCGCAGCGGCGACTCCTCCTCGTAGTCCCAGCGGACCTTGCGGCCCCGGCCCGAGAACGCGTTGACCAGGAGGCTGGAGGCCAGCACCGGGTTGGAGTCGGGCGCGCCGGGGACGGTGATGCCGTACTCGGTCTCGATGCCCATGACCTTGGTGATGGCCATCCGTCGTTTCCCTCCCCGGAGCGCTCCCCCAGGCCGAAGCCTACAGGTACTGCCCGGCGTTGACCTGCTCGATGGTGCGCCCGAGGTCCTTGGAGTTGCCCCCCTCGATCAGGGTCCGCACATAGACGATGCGCTCGCCCTTCTTCCCCGAGATCCGCGCCCAGTCGTCGGGGTTGGTGGTGTTGGGCAGGTCCTCGTTCTCCTTGAACTCGTCGGTCACGGCGGCGAACAGGTCGGCCGCCTTGATGCCCTTCTCGCCGGTCCCCAGGAACCGCTTGATGGCCATCTTCTTGGCCCGGCTGACGATGTTCTCGATCATCGCCCCGGAGTTGAAGTCCTTGAAGTACAGGACCTCCTTGTCGCCGTTGGCGTAGGTGACCTCCAGGAAGCGGTTCTCGTCGGCGTCGGAGTACATCCGCTTGACGCCCTCGTCGATGATCCGGGCCAGGGCGGCCTCGCGGTCGCCGCCGGCCGAGGCGACCACGTCCTCGGCCAGGGGCAGCGAGGCCAGCAGGTACTTGGAGAAGATGTCGCGGGCGGCCGAGGCGTCGGGCCGCTCGATCTTGATCTTCACGTCCAGGCGGCCGGGCCGCAGGATCGCCGGGTCGATCATGTCCTCGCGGTTGGACGCGCCGATCACGATCACGTTCTTGAGCTGCTCGACCCCGTCGATCTCGCTCAGCAGCTGGGGCACGATGGTGTTCTCGACGTCGGAGGACACCCCCGACCCGCGGGTCCGGAAGATCGAGTCCATCTCGTCGAAGAACACGATCACCGGCACGCCCTCGGACGACTTCTCCTTGGCCCGCTGGAAGATCAGCCGGATCTGGCGCTCGGTCTCCCCCACATACTTGTTGAGGAGCTCGGGGCCCTGGATGTTCAAGAAGAACGAGCGCGCCGACGGGTTCCCCGTCTTCTCGGCCACGCGCTTCGCGAGCGAGTTGGCAACGGCCTTCGCGATGAGCGTCTTGCCGCAACCCGGCGGGCCGTACAACAGGATGCCCTTGGGGGGCTGGAGCTCGTGCTCCTTGAAGAGATCGCCGTACAGGTACGGAAGCTCGATGGCGTCCTTGATCATCTCGATCTGCTCGTCGAGGCCGCCCACGTCGTCGTAGGAGACGTCGGGAACTTCCTCGAGCACGAGATCCTCGACCTCGGGCCGCGGCAG
>JASLIH010000300.1 GCA_030152105.1 Actinomycetes bacterium | reverse complement strand
GGACGTATATCCGAAGGACCTGCTCGAGATGACCGCGGCTGACGATTAGAAGCCAGTCAAGGCACTCGGAACGGACGGTCCTCACCCACCGCTCGGCGTAGGCGTTGGCGTTGGGCGCCTGCAGGGTGTCACCAGCACGTTGGCGCCCTCCGAGCGGAACACATCGTCGAACCCGCGGCAGAACTTCGTGTCACGATCGCGGACAAGGAAGCGCACCCGGCGTCCCGGTTCCGCAGAGCGATGAAGGTCAGCCCGTCCATGGGGTCGCTGCGGCCACTGCCGGACACCGCGGCCGCCGGGCTTGGAACCTGCAACGTGCGGCAGACGCCGGAAGCGGACACGTCCGCTCGCCAGCACGCCGCTAGCGGCTTCCTGGCTCGGCCATGTTGCCCACCGGCGGGACGGTCGTGTTGCGTGCGACTTGACAATCTTGCCGCTAGAGAGAAGCAGGCGCCCAGCCGCTTCAGCCCAGTGGTGCGACGATCGGCGGGCATGGTGCTCTACACGACTCGAGGACAGCGCAGAGATCACATTGATGCGGCCCGCGACACCGCATCAGCGGCTGATGGGAGCCCCTCGAGGCTAGGAACGCATACCAGTGCGCTGATTGAGCGCATACCTTTGGCCCTAACGGTCGGATGCGACCTGGGGAAAGGGCGGTCCGCACAGCGGTTACCGGCATTTAGCTAGGTTGAAAATCCTCGTCGAGCGGCCAGTGGCCCTGGTGTGGGACTTGGTCAGGCGACCTGGGCCGGCTCCAAGGTGACCTTGTGGCCCATGCGTTCGAGCTGGCGCACCAGCCGGTTCTGGTATGCCTCGCTGTTCTGACGCTCCAGGAAGTAGTCGGCTCCCAGGTCGGTGTAGGGCTGGTTGCGGGTGAGCAGGTGCCAGGCGATCACCAGGATGGAGTGGGCTACCGCGACGATTGCTTTCTTGTGCCCACGTCGGCCCTTGATCCGGGCGTAGTGGGCGGCCAGGTAGGTCCCTTTGCTGCGGGCGGCGGCGTTGGCCGCCTGGCTCAGCGTGGTCCGTAGCCACTTGGAGCCCTTGCGGGTCTTGCCGGAGAAGTGCTTGCCGGCCGACTCGTTGTTGCCCGGGCACAGCCCCGCCCAGCTGGCCAGATGCCCTGCGGTTGGGAAGCGGGTCATGTCGGTCCCGATCTCGGCCAAGATGACCTCAGCGGTCCGCCGGTCTACACCCGGAATCGTCATCAGCAACGCCAGCAGCGGCGAGAACGGGGCGATCACCTGGGCGACCTCGCCCGACAGCCGCTCGATGGCCTCCTCCAGGTAGTCCAGGTGCGCCAGCAACTCGGCGACCAGCAGCCGATGGTGGCGCGCGACTCGGCCGTGGAGCGCCTCACGCAACGCCGGGAGCTTCTTGCGCAGCTGCCCTCGGGCCAACTCGGCCAGGACCTCGGGGTCGGTGGTCCCGCCGACCAGCGCCTCCAGCATCGCCCGGCCCGAGACCCCCAGCACGTCCGAGGCGACACAGCCCAGCTTGATCCCGGCGTCCTCCAGCACCTTGTGGAGCCGCTGGACTTCGCGGGTGCGCTCATAGATCAACGCCTTGCGATAGCGGTCAGCTCGCGCAGCTCCCGGATCGGTCGGGGCGGCACGAAGCTCGGGCGGACCAGGCCGTGCTCGACCAGCTGGGCGATCCAGGCCGCATCGGCCACGTCAGTCGTGCGCCCGGGCACGTTCTTGAGGTGCTGGGCGTTCAGCAGCCAGCACTCGAGAGCGTCTTCCAGCAGGTAGTAGACCGGCTTCCAAAACACCCCGGTGGACTCCATCCCCACCACCTGGACCTGGTGGCTGGCCAGCCAGTCCCCCAGCAGCACCAACCCAGCGGTGGTGGTCCGAAACGTGCGGGTCTCGCTGCGTCGCCCGCCGTGGCCATCGGGGACACGCACACACGCCTTGACCGAGGCCTTGTGCACGTCCAGCCCGGCGCAGCGCTCGATGAACCTGTCCACCTCACTCCTCCTGGTACGTCGGCTGCAGGCCTGTCGCCCGGAGGAGCCTCATCATGCAGAGTCTAGGTTGCGTGCTCGCAGCAACAGTCCGGGGTGCCCGAGGCTCCCGCGTCCCACTGATAATCGGGCTCAGCTGCACCAGGCGAAGCCGACGTCGCCGGGCGACCAAGCCACATTTTCATGCGCCGGGGTGGACCGCCAGGCCCATGACCACTGATAACGCAGCCAGCAGGCGCAGCACTCCTTGATCGATAGGCCCGCCACGAAGCGCATCCGGCGAATCTCCGCGCGCTGCTCCACGTCGACCAACGACCTCCTCCTGATCCGCTCGCCACAAACGGAGCAGACTCCATTCCCGCCCCGGACACCCACGCGCCAACGCCCAAGCGAAGTGAAATTCGACCGGCGCGCGGGGGTGAGTATTCAGGCGGCGCCGACAGGGAGGCAGCAGTTCTCGCTGGGCCGCTGTCGCTCCTGCTCAGGACGAGGGGGAGGCGTCCGCGAACGCCGGATCAGCGCTTCACCCGCTAACCACTTTACTTGGCTGTCCGCCCGGCATAGCGTCGCCGCCGCTGGGTGGAACTAGACAAAGGAGGTCCACATGCTGACCGGTGAGCGGATGATCGTGCGGGAGGGGGCCCGCTACTGGTGGCTCTTCCTGGTCTCGGGGATCCTGTGGTTGCTGATCGCCTGGATGGTGCTACGCCTGAACGCCACGTCGATCACGACCGTGGGGGTGCTGCTCGGCGTGGTGTTCCTGCTGGCCGCGATCAACGAGGTCGGGGTGGCCACCCTGTCCCCCGGCGGCTGGAAGGTCTGGCACTACATCCTGGCGGTCATCTTCTTCCTGGGGGGGCTGTACGGCTTCATCCGACCCGTTAGCACCTTCTTCGCGCTGGCCTCGGTGCTGGGGCTGATCCTGGTCTTTTACGGCGCCTTCGAGATCATCCAGGGCGTGGCCTCCCGCGCGGTGAACCCCTACTGGTGGCTCAACCTGATTCTTGGGATCCTGCTGGTGTTGTTGGCGTTCTGGGTGTCGGGTTCGGACCGGGTGTTTGCCTTGGCGCAGCGGACGTATCTGATCTTGTTCTGGGTGGGGTTCCTGGCGTTGCTCCGGGGCTTCTCCCAGATCTTCCTGGCCTTCACCGTCCGCCACGCCGGAACGGAGGCCGCCGCCGCCCTCGGCGACACGAGCCCCGGCTAACCATCGGCCCATCGGGCACACCACCGGACCCATGACCCAAACCAACCGCTACCGCGCAGGAGGAGGCACACCATGGGCATCAGCGGTCGGCCCGGCTACCATCGCGCGACCGTGGTCGGCGGCGGTGTCATCGGCATCTCCTGGACGGCACTGTTCCTGGCGCACGGGCTGGAGGTGACGGTCTGCGACCCGCTGCCGGACGTCGCCGAACGGGTTCGCGCCGGCCTGCGCGAGATCGCCCCGACCCTTGCCCAGCTAGGGCTGCCGGTGGACGACCTCACCAACGGCACCGATGCGCTGGGGTTCGACCCAGACGCGGACAGCGCCGTCGCCGGAGCCGACGTCGTCCAGGAGAACGGCCCCGAACGGCGCGAGGTCAAACAGCAGCTGTGGTCGACGATCGAGGCCGGCGCCCCGGCGAACGCCCTGCTCGCCTCCTCCTCCTCCGGGATCCCCGCATCGGTCATGGGCCAGGCCATGCGCCAACCCGGCCGGCTGATCATCGGCCATCCGTTCAACCCGCCACACCTGGTCCCCCTGGTCGAGGTCGTGCCGTCACCAGGGACCGATCCCGAGGTGGTCGACGCCGCGGTGGCGTTCTACCGCTCCATGGGCAAACAGCCCCAGGTGCTCTCCCGCGAGATCCCCGGGTTTGTCGCCAACCGGCTGCAAGCCGCCCTGTTCCGCGAGGCGGTCCACCTCGTCGCCCAAGGGGTGGTCACCGAGCAGGAGCTGGATGCGGTCGTGACCAGCTCCATCGGGATGCGCTGGGCGGTGGCCGGTCCGTTCCAGACCTTCCATCTGGGGGGCGGACCTGGCGGCCTGGCCGACTTCCTCGTGCACCTGGGTCCGGGCTTGGAGGCCCTGTGGGCGATCCTGGGCCAGCCGCGCCTGGATGCCGACACAACCAGGCTCCTCACCACCCAGGCCGAGCACTTCGGCGGAACGGTGGCGGAGCTGGCAGCCCGTCGCGATCGGGCGCAGATCCGCCTGATGCAAGCCTTGGGCGAACTCGGGCCCGCGCAACAGCAGGCGCCATGAGCCACCAGCGACCACAATGACCTCAAGGCGCCTGAGGCCTGGCTGTCGGGGTGTGAAGGGAGGAGGAGTGGATGTGGATGGGGAGTCCATCTCGGCGTTCCAGTCCTCCTCCTCACGGCTTTGAAGGCCGCGACCTGCACCACTACCACCCGATGGAACACCGGCACCACGACATGATGCGGCCGTACGTCGTGCTACCCCGCAGGCTGCCCCGCGGCGCCGCAGACGGCCACGGCGCCGACGCCCGCATCCCCGGCCGACCACCGAACCCCTGACCATGCCCGCCGACGGCGATGGCCAGGCCGCCGACAGCGACGGCCAGCCCCCCGACGACCAGCCGGCCAGACGCCCCAACCGGCCGCCGCAGCCGATCAGCCGGCGGGCGCTGTTCGGGATCTTCCTCAAGGCCGGGCTCGCCTTCGGCGGCGGGCTCGGCATCCTGGCCGTCCTGGAGCAGGAGCTGGTCACCCGGCGCCAGGCGGTTGGGCGGGAGGAGTTCCTGCGCCTGTACGGCCTGGGCCGAATCGTCCCCAGCGGGACCATGACCGCCCTGGCCGTGGCCTACGGCTACCGCTTCGCCGGCCTGGCCGGCACCGTCATCTCGCTGACCGCGCTGGTGCTGCCCGCCCTGGTCCTCACCGTCGCCCTCACCGCCGTCTACGGCCTGGTCCGCCAGCAGCAGTGG
>JASLIH010000233.1 GCA_030152105.1 Actinomycetes bacterium | reverse complement strand
CCAGATCCGGGTCCCGACCAGGTCGGAGGGGACCAGGTCGGGGGTGAACTGGATCCGCTGGAAGCTGCCGCCGAGGACTTGGGCGAGGGTGGCGATGGTCCGGGTCTTGGCCAGCCCGGGGACGCCTTCCAGGAGCAGATGGCCGCCGGACAACAACGCCACCAGGACCCGTTCCAGCATCCCTTCCTGACCGACAATGACCCGCTTGATCTCAAACAACGCCGCCTCGAGGGCGGCCGACGGGTTGGCCGGGTCGGCGACGCTGAGGCGGCGCTGGTCGTTCTCGGTCATCTGGGCTCCTTGCGGGAATGCGTCGTTGTCGATCAGGGAAGCCGGGCGCCACGGCGGGCCCGGAGGGCACCGGCGGCGGCCAGCAGGAGCAGGCCGGCGGCGGTGAACGCCACCGTCACCTCCCGCTCCTCCATGCGGAAGCCGATGCGCGACCCGAGGCTGTCGTACACCGCGGTGAGGTTCTGGCTGCTCGGCGCCTCGAAGAACCGGCCGTTGCTGGTCTCGGCGATCCTGGCCAGGCTGTCCGGGTCGGGCGGGACGGGCTGGATGCGGGTGCCGCCGAACGCGTTCGGCTGCCGCAGCACCCCGCCGGCGGTGCCGAGGGCGATGGTGTAGACGGGGACCCGGAGCTGGCGGGCCCGCTCGGCCTGGACGAACGGGTCGCCCCCGGCCGAGTTGGCCCCGTCCGACAGCAGCAGGGTCACCGCCGGCGGCACGGCCGGCTGCTGGGCGTTCGGGTCGGTCGGGGCGGGGGTGGTGGTCCCGGGGTCGGCGGTGGTCGGCGGTCCGCCGCCGGCGCCGGCTCCGCCGTTGCTCGCCTCCTGGCGGGCCGCCTCGATCACGTCGAGGGCCCTGGCCAGCCCGTCGCCCATGGCCGTCCCGCCGTTGGCGTTCAGAGTGCCAAGGGCACTGCGCACCGCCTCACGGTCGGTGGTCGGCGGCACCAGCGTCTCGGCCTCGCTGGAGAAGATGACCAGCCCCACCTGGAACCGCGCCGGCAGCCGGTCGAGGAACCGGCTGGCCGCCCGCTGCGCCGCCTCCATCCGGGTCGGCTCGACGTCGTCGGCGTTCATCGACCCGGAGACGTCGATCACCAGCATGACCGTTGCCTCGTCGCGGGGGACGGGGACCCGGGCCATCGGCCGGGCCGCGCCCAGCAGCAGCGCGGTCAGGGCGAGCACCAGCAGGGCAGCAGGAATCCACCGGCCTCGCCGCTCCCGCTCGACCACCCCGGCGAGCACGTCCAGGGCCGGGTAGCGGATCGCGTAGCGGATCCGCCGCCGCCTGGCCAGAACGAGGGCGAGGATGACGAGGGGGATCAACAGCAACGCCAGGAGTGCCAAGGGGGTGGCAAACGTCATCGACAACTCCAGGCTCGCGGTAGTTCCTCCCCTAGGCTGCCACGATCCTCGAAACCGCGTAAGCCTGCCGTCAAAGACCAGCCGGCGCGGTACCCTTGGGCGGTGGCCGCCCGGTGGGGCGGGGCGAGCGGGGGATTTGCCCTTCAGCCGGGGAGCCGAGGGCTTCTCCGGGTTCGGACTCCCGACTATTGGCCTCGCCTCACCGGGCTCCATATGCCAGGCTCCGGGCATGGACCCGCGTGTCGCCGCCAACCGCGCCCTCTGGGACGAGTGGACGCCGATCCACGTCCGCTCGGAGTTCTACGACGTCGAGGGCTGGAAGTCGGGCGCCCGCGTCGACCTGTACCCGCTCCTGGTCGACGAGGTCGGCGATGTCGCCGGCAAGGACCTGCTCCACCTGCAGTGCCATTTCGGGCTGGACACGCTCGCCTGGGCCAGGCGCGGGGCCAGGGTGACCGGGATCGACATCTCGGAGCGGGGCATCGAGCAGGCTCGGCTCCTGGCCGCCGAGACCGGCCTGGAAGCGACCTTCGTGGTCTCTGACGTGGTCGAGCTCCCGGACAACCTCCAGGGCGAGTTCGACGTCGTCTTCACCTCCCTCGGGGCCCTCAACTGGCTGCCCGACCTCCCCCGCTGGGCCGAGGTGGTCGCCCACTTCGTGCGCCCGGGCGGCTTCTTCTACATCGCCGAGGCCCACCCCTTCGCCTGGGTCTTCGACGACAGCGAAGCGGCCAGCGAGCTGCGCCTCCACTACAACTACTGGCCCTCCCCGGACCCGCTGGTGTTCTCCGGGGGCGAGTCCTACGCCGACCCCGACGCCCCGGTGAAGGGCCAGGTTGAGTACGCCTGGCAGCACAGCATGGGGGAGATCATCACCTCGCTGGCCGAGGCCGGGCTGCGCATCGAGTACCTCCACGAGCATCCCTGGGTGCCATGGAAGATGTTCCCGTTCCTGGTCGAGATCGAGCCAGGGTCCGGCGTCTGGCGTCTGCCCGAACCCGACGACGCCAGGCTGCCGCTGCTGTACTCGCTCAAGGCGACGAAGCCCTAGGCTGGAAGCAGGGACAGGGGAGTCGTCCGGGGAGGGTTGGTTTGAGCCAGTATGGATTGGCCCCGCCGACGGGGTCGCTGCTCGCCCAGCAGGTGCTCGTGGTCAAGCAGAAGCTCAAGCTGATCGAGCTGCGCAACGACTACGCGGTGCTCGACACGAGCGGCCGCCAGATCGGCGCCGTCGTGCAGGCCACCCAGTCGCCGCTGGCCTTCCTGACCCGCCTGTTCACCAGCTGGGACGTGACCCTGCCGATCACCATGCACATCCTCGGGCCGGGGGCCGTGACCGAGCTGATCGTGCACAAGCCGTGGTTCACCTGGCGCTGCCAGGTCATGCGGCCCGACGGCCAGCCGCTGGGTGAGATCACCAAGCAGATCCGCCTCGGCAAGGCGCGCTTCACCCTGCTCGACCCGCGCGGCGCCCAGCTCGGCGACGTCCGGGCCCACAACTGGCGGGCCAAGGACTTCAGCGTGTTCGACGGCGCCGGCCAGGCGATCGCCCGCGTGACCAAGCGGTGGGCCGGGCTGCGCGAGCTGTTCACCGACGCCGACACCTACGTGGTCGAGGTCAGCCCATCGGCCGTCGACCCCCTGCGCAGCCTGGCCGTGGCCACCTGCCTGGTCATCGACGTGGTGATGAAGCAGAAGGACTACGCCGACTAGCGGGGCCGGCCCCCCAAGAGCGCCTGTGCCATGGTCAGCGTGGTGGCGAACTGAGGCCCTCGCGGACCGTCCTGGCCGCGGCGACCATGTTGCGCAGGGAGGCCAGGACCTCCGGGTAGTCGCGGGTCTTGAGGCCGCAGTCGGGGTTGACCCAGAGCCGGGTCGGGCCGACCGCCTCGAGGGCCTCGGTGAGGAGCGTGGCCATCTCGTCGGGGGGCGGCACCCGGGGCGAGTGGATGTCGTAGACGCCGAGGCCGATCTCGCGCCCGTAGCCGGCCTGGTCGAGGTCGCGGACCAGCTCAATGCGCGACCGGGCGGCCTCGATCGAGGTCACGTCGGCGTCCAGCCCGTCGATGGCCGGCAGGATCTCGCCGAACTCCGAGTAGCACATGTGGGTGTGGACCTGGGTCTCGTCGCGGACCCGGCGGTGGCCAGCCGGAACGCCTCCACCGCCCAGGTCAGGTAGGCCTGGCGGCGGTCGCCGCGGAGCGGCAGGGCCTCGCGCAGGGCCGGCTCGTCGACCTGGATGACGCCGATCCCGGCCGCCTCCAGGTCGGCCAGCTCGTCGCGGATGGCCAGAGCGAGCTGGCGCGCGGTCGCCGCCAGCGGCTGGTCGTTCGTGCGCGACGACCAGCCG
>JASLIH010000185.1 GCA_030152105.1 Actinomycetes bacterium | reverse complement strand
GGCCGGCCACCCCGAGCGTGGTGCCCCCGACCATCGTGGTGGCCTGGGTGACCGCGACCGCGTGGTCGGCCACCGGGCGGGCCCGGGGCAGGGTGGCCCACCCGACCGCCCGGACCGCCGACGGGAGCCGACCACGCGGTCGCGGTCACCCTGGCCACCTCGATGGTCGGGGGCACCACGCTCGGGGTGGCCGGCCCGGCCCTGGCCGCCGACAGCGGGGGCGGGATGGGGCCGCCGGCCAGGAAGCCGGTGGCCGCCGCCCAGGCGACCGGGTCCTCGGGCCAGCAGGACCCGCCGAGCTCGGCCACCGAGCCGCCGGCCAGCCGGTATGTTCCCAATCCCGCCGACCAGGTCCCGACCTCGGGCAGCGAGACGACGGCACCTCCGAGCACCGCCCCGGAGACGACCGGGCCGCCGGCCAGCCGCTATGTTCCCGAACCAGCGGATCAGGCCCCCCGCCGCCTCCCGGCCTCCGGGCAGCCCACCACCACCAAGGCCCCCACGACTACAGCGGCGCCCACCACCAGGGCCCCCACCACCACCAAGGCCCCCACCACGACAGCGGCGCCCACCACCACCGAGGCCCCCACCACGACAGCGGCGCCCACCACCACCGAGGCCCCGGCCGCGGCCCAGGCGCCGACGACCACCGAGGGTGCGCCGCCCACCACCGTGGCCACGCCGGCGCCCCCGGCGACCCGCAAGGGCACGGCCGCGCCGACCACCACCCACGCCTACGAGTTCAACCCGGCGACCACGAGCACCAGCCGGGCCCCGCAGGAGCCGCCCGGCGGGCCCAACCAGGGCGGCGGGCAAGGGCCTGGGAACGAACCCGGCAAGGAGCCCGGAGGCGGCGGGAGCACCCGCTCGGACGAGCGGCAGCCGTACGAGGTGGCGAGCGGCGACAACCTCTGGGCCATCGCCCGGGCGCACCTGTCCAAGGCACGCAGCGGCGGGTCGGGCGAGCCGACCAACCGCGAGGTGGCCGACTACTGGGTGCGGGTCGTCGAGGCCAACCGGCACGGGCTGCGCTCGGGTAACCCCGACCTGATCTACCCGGGCGAGGAGATCACCCTCCCGCCGGTCGACTGAGCCTCAGGGCCCGGCCGTCTCCCGGACCGTCCAGAGCCGCCAGCGGCCGTCCGAGGCCTGGTCGAGCTGGAGCCAGACGTCCCAGTTGAAGCTCTGGGGGTCCTCGCCGGGCCGGGTCATCTGCACCTTGCCGCGCAGCACCCGCTGGTCGGCCCGGTTCGACGGGGCGATCACCTGCACCCCGGACATGGTCATCTTGTACGGCGGCGGCCCGATCGGCTTGCCCTTGCGCTCCTTGGCCTCCTTGGCCAGCTGCTTGTACTGCGGCCCGTTGGCCCAGAACGTCTCCTTGACGTCGCTGAGGTCGTTGGTGACCGCGAACTCGCCCCAGTCGGCCAGAGCCTTCTCGCCGTCGGCGATGACCTGCTGGTCCGGGGTGGTGGTGGCCGGGGCCCGGTCGGTCCAGGGGAGCCCGTCGACCGTCAGCCAGGCCAGGAAGATGGCCGCGACCACGAGCACCCCGATGAGCAGCCAGGACTTGCGGGCGGCCGAGCGCCTGGAGGCGCGCAGCCACTCGCGTTCGCTGTCATCCAGATGGCCGTGGTCCAACCCGTCGGACACTCTTGCGGCACCTCCAGCCGAGGCTTCAGTCTGACCTCCATCGTACGCTTGACAACCCTGGCCCCAGGAGGCAGCCATGGCCGGCGAGGTCGTGCTCAGTCCCCATCCCGACGTTTCGGTGCCCGACGTGGCGCTGCATGAGTTCGTGCTCGCCGACGCCATGCAGCGGGCCGACCAGGCGGCGCTGGTCGACGGGCCCAGCGGCCGGACGCTGACCTACGGCCAGCTGGCCGGGGGCGTGCGCCGGGTGGCGGCCGGCCTGGCCGCCCGTGGCTTCGCCAAGGGCGACGTGTTCGCCATCTACTGTCCCAACGTCCCCGAGTACGCTCTCGCCTTCTACGGCGTCTCGGCCGCCGGCGGGATCAACACCACCATCAGCCCGCTCTACACCGTCGAGGAGCTCGTCCGCCAGCTCACCGACGCGCACGCCCGGTTCCTGCTCACCGTGCCCCCGTTCCTCGCCAAGGCGCTGGAGGCGGCCGACCGCAGCGGCGTCGAGGAGGTGTTCGTGCTCGGCGAGGCCGAGGGCGCGACCCCGTTCGCCGACCTGCTCACCGCCGGCGACACCCCGCCCGCCGTGGAGATCGACCCGGCCAACGACCTGGTCGTCCTCCCCTACTCGAGCGGCACCACCGGGGTGAACAAGGGGGTCATGCTGACCCACCGCAACCTGGTCGCCAACGTCTGCCAGGGGGCGCCGGCGCTGCTCGCCGGCGAGGGCGAGCGGCTGATCGCGGTGCTCCCCTTCTTCCACATCTACGGGCTGGTCGTGCTCATGTGCGCGGCCCTGTCCCGGGGCTCGACCCTGGTCACCATGCCCAGGTTCGACCTCGAGGAGTTCCTCCGCCTGCTCCAGGACCAGCGCATCACGCGGGCGTACGTGGCCCCGCCGATCGTGCTCGCCCTGGCCAAGCACCCGCTGGTCGACAAGTACGACCTGTCGGAGCTCAAGTCGATCTTCTCCGGCGCCGCCCCGATGGACGCCAGCCTGGAGCGGGCCTGTTCCGAGCGCCTTGGCTGCGAGGTCATCCAGGGCTGGGGGCTGACCGAGACCAGCCCGGTGGTCACCACCAACTACAACACGCCCGGGGGGCCGCGCCCCGGGTCGGTCGGGGTGCCGCTGCCCAACACCGAGATGCGGGTGGTCGACCCGGCCACCGGGGCCGACGTCTCCCGGGGCGAGACCGGCGAGCTGCTGGTCCGCGGCCCCCAGGTGATGAAGGGCTACCTGAACGCGCCCGAGGCGACCGCGGCCATGCTCGACCCGGACGGCTGGCTGCACACCGGCGACCTCGGCATGGTCGACGAGCAGGGCTACGTGTTCATCGTCGACCGGGTCAAGGAGCTCATCAAGTACAAGGGGCTCCAGGTGGCCCCGGCCGAGCTGGAGGCGGTGCTCCTCTCCCATCCGAAGGTGGCCGACGCGGCCGTGGTCCGCTTCCCCGACGAGGAGGCCGGCGAGGTCCCCAAGGCGTTCGTGGTCGCCCGCGACCCGGTCGACCCCGGGGAGCTGATGGCGTATGTGGCCGAGCGGGTCGCCCCGCACAAGAAGATCCGCCAGGTCGAGTTCGTGGACGAGATCCCCAAGGCGGCCTCGGGCAAGATCCTGCGCCGGCTGCTGATGGACCGGGACCGCCAGGCAGCCGGGTAGCCCGTACGGGCTACGCAGACGGGGGCACATCGGCTCGGTAGCAGTACCTAGGTTGCGCCGTCGCGGGTTGCGGTACGTTCTCCAGTCATGGTGGCAGCAATGTGGCCGGGCTCGGACCGTCCTTCCCCCCCACCTCCGGCCGGCCGCGCCGTGCCGTCGCTGGGGCCCTTCGCCGAGCTTCTGGGCCAGCCCTACCAACGGCTCAAGGTAGCCGTTCTCCGCCAGCTGGCCGGGCTGCCCGAGCCGAGCTGGTCCCTGGCCGAGGCCGGGCAGGCACTGACCTGGCTGGAGCCGGCGACCGCCAACCGGCTGCTGTCCGAGCTGCGCAGCGACGGGCTGGTGGTCGAGGTCGACCGCTACGGCCAGCCGGACAGGCCCCAGGCCTGGCGCCTGTCCGACGAGGGCCACCTGGTGGCCACCGTCTGCGCCGTGCTGGCCGCCCCGGCGATCGCCCCCGAGCGGGCCGTCAGGGTCCTGGCCGCGGCGATGGCCCTGGCCCGGGCGGCCGGGGTCGACGAGCGGTCGACCTTCGCCCCGTTCGTGGCCGCCACCGCCGTGCTCGAGCGCGACCTGGCGGAGCTGCACCGGCTGATCGACCAGGGCGACGACGACGCCCTGACCGCCACCGCCGAGGTCGCCGCCGCCCACCTGGCCGACCTGGGCGAGATGGCCAGGCAGGTCGCCCGACCCGGCGGGCACGAGGCCGAGCGGGAGCTGGCCGCGGCCGTGGCCGCCCGCCTGCACGCCCTGGTCGACGAGGTCCGGGGTGATCCTGCCCGCGACCCCGGCGAGCGGTCGGACCCCGCTCCCGTGGCCACCCCGGCGTCCGAGCTGCGGGAGCTGGTCGCCGCAACCGACCCGGCGGACCTGGCCGGCCTGGTCGCCGGCCGCCTCCAGCTGCCGCCGGCGGTCGCCCCGGTGAGGGCCGCCGCCGCCCTGGCCGCCCTCGACGCCCACCTGGGCCGGCCCGAGCCGGTGGTGGTGCCGCTGCCAGAGCCGACCCTGCTGCCGGTCGAGTCGCCCGAGGTCGTGCCCGACTTCGTGCGGCTGGCCGCCGACGTGATCACCTGGCTGGCCGGGCTGGGCGAAACCGACCTGGCCAGGTGGGTCGTCGGCGGGACCTGGGCCGAGGCCACGGCCCGCATGGCCGCGGTGGTCGAGGCCTGGTCGCGCTGGGGACCGGCCGGCGACAACAGCCTGGCCGCCGAGCTCGACCCGCGTCCCCGCCTCGAGGTGGTCGGCCACGACGAGGTCGGGGTGATCTCCTGGACGGGCGTGCGCGCTCCCGAGGTCGAGCTGGCCGCCGAGCGCCCGGTCGTGATCGACCTCACCGGCGAGCCCCGATCGACCGGGGGGCTCGGCTTGAGCCCCCCGGACCCGCCAGGTGACCGGCAGGAGGTGACCACCTGAACGCGACCGAGCTCTGCCGGGTCCTGCTCGTCGGGTCGGTGGCCGCCGCCGACGTGCCCGAGCTGGGCGAGCCCGAGACCCGGGACGAGGTGCGGCGGCGACTCGGCGAGGCCGGCTGCGAGCTGGTCTACTCGCCGGCCTCCGAGCGCTGGCTGGCCCGCCTCGACGGCCCCGTGCCCGAGCTGGAGGGCCACGACCCGGTGCTGGCCCTCGGCACGGCCGAGCTGGCCGTGCTGGCCACCTGCTGGCTCCACCTGCGCTTCCTCCCCGGTGAGGGCGCCTCCCAGCAGGAACAGGAGTGGGTCGACCCCGACGACCTGGCGGAGCTGCTCGGGGCGAGGCTGAACGGCACCGGGCTGCCCAGCGTGCTCGAGCGGCTGGCCAAGGCCGGCTACCTGACCCTGCGCGAGGGCCGGGTCGAGGCCGGGCCGCTGCTGGACACACTGGACGAGCCGGGCGCCGCCGACCAGGCCAGGGCCCTCGTCGGCCGCCACCAGCGGCTGGCCCACCTGCGGCGCCGGGCCGCGGAGCTCGACGGAGTGGAGCAGGACGATGCCCAGGATTGAGGAAGTGCAGCTGGTCCACTGGGGGTCGCTGCGGCCCGACCCGATCCCGCTGCTGATCGACGGCATCAACGTGGCCACCGGGCCCAACGGGTCGGGCAAGACCTGCTTCCTGGACGGCATCAAGCTGCTGCTCGGGGTGACCAGCTTCGCCCCGGGGCGAAGCTCCCACCGCTACATCTTCGACGGCGGCCCCGGCGGCGCGGCCGCCGAGCGGGCCTTTCTGCGGGCCACGTTCAGCAACCCGGTCCTACCCGGCCGGGGTGAGCGCCTGTTCGCGGCCGCCGACGAGCGCCTTCGCGACGCCGACCGGGTGACGGTGGTCTGCCTGGTCACCGCCGACAGCCGCCGCTACCTGGTCCTCGGTGGCCTGCACCGCTGGGGCTTCGAGCAGCCCCTGGCCGACGACCTGGAGGCGTTCCTGGACGCCCACCCCGAGGACGAATGGCTGGGGCCGCGGCGCTATGACGAGCTGCTCGACCGGACCGGCATCACCAGGGCCCTGCGCGAGGTGCTGGCCCTGCCCCAGGGGGCGATCGACCGGACCATGGACGAGCGGCCGGCCGGGCTGCTGGCCAGGCTGCTCGAGCTGACCGGCGAGCGGGCCCTGCTGGACGAGGTCGAGGCGCAGCGGGAACGGGCCGGCGAGGCCCGCGCCGCCTACCTGGAGGCGGTCGAGGCGGCCAGGGCCGAGCAGGACAGCCTCGGCGCCCTCGGTGGCCAGGCGGCCCGCCACCTGGAGTGGGCCGGGCTGCGGGAGCGGCTCGACCTGCTGCGCGACCTGGCCCGCCCGGCGGCCGAGCACCGCGACGTCGCCGTCCGGGTCGAGGCGGCCCGCGGCGAGCGCGACGCGGTGGCCGAGCGGATCGCCGCCGACCGCCGCGACCTGGACGAGCTGACCGGGCAGGCCCCGGCGCTCGAGGCGAAGGCGGCCGCCATGGCCGACCAGGCCAGGGAGCTGGCCGAGCGCCTGGCCGGGACCCGCGACACCAGGACCGCCCTGGAGGTCCGCCTGGCCGCGGCCGAGGCCAGGGCCGAGGAGGCCCAGACCACCGCCGTCCGCCTGGCCGGCCTGGCCGGCGAGCGGACCGGCGAGCAGGCGGCCAGCGAGGTCCAGGCGGCCGAGTCCAGCCTGGCCACGGTCCTGGCCAGGCGCGAGGAGCTGCGCGCCACCCTGGCCGACGTCCAGGCCCGCATGGCCGTCCTGGCCGGCGGCGGCGTGCCCGTGCCGGCCGAGGTGACCGCCTTCCGGGAACGGCTGGCCGCCGAAGGGATCCAGGCCTCGGTGGTGGCCGAGGTCCTGGAGCTGGCCGACGAGGCGGCCGGCGACGCGTCCCGGATCAGGGCCGAGGCCGCCCTCGGCGACGCCCTGTGGGCCCTGCTGGTGCCGTCCCACGCCTACCGCCAGGCCACCGCCCTGGCCGTCGAGGACGGCTACCGCTGGGGGATCGCCAGGGGCGGGGCCGGCGACCCCCGGGCCGCCCTCACCGCCGTGCTCGGCCCGGTCGAGGCCGGCCTGCTGCTGGAGCGGGCCGATGCCCAGGCCGCGCACGACGCCGCCCAGGCCCACGGGCTGGCCGGCCGGGGCCTGGCCGCGGTGGCCCCGGACGGGATGCGCTACGGCGACGCCATGGCCCGGCTGGAGGCCCCGTCCCAGCCGGTGCTGGGCCGCCGGGCCAGGGAGCTGCACCACTTCGGCCTCAAGGCCGAGGCGGCCCGCCTCGGCGAGGAGCTGGCCGCCATTGACGCGGCCACCGCCGAGCTGCGGGGAGCCTGGCACCGGGCCATGCACGTGCTCGACGCCGTCCACCGCCTCGGCGACCTCCAGGGCCAGGTCGACGAGGCCGACCGGCAGCGCGAGCGGGCCGGGGCCGACCGGCCCCAGCTGGTCGAGCAGGAGCGCGCCCTGGCCGGCGAGCTGCGCGAGCTGGACGGCGCCCTCGGCGCGGCCAACGCCGAGCTCGCCCTTGCTCGGCAGCGCCAGAACGAGACCGAGATCCGCCTGGCCGCCCGGCTGCCCGAGCTGGCCGAGCGGGACGGGCTGCTCGCCGGGCTGGAGACCGAGCTGGCCGGGCGGCCGCTGGCCGCCGAGCAGCGGGCCCTGCTGGACGCCGGCGACCTGCCCGGGACCGAGTCGGTGCTGCGCGACATCGACTGGCTCGGCGGGCAGGTCGAGGACGACGAGCGGTTCCCGCCCGAGGTCCGGGACCCCGAGCTGGTGACCGGCCGCGAGCACCAGGCCGAGGCCGTCGAGGAGGCCAACCAGCTCGCCGAGCGGCGCAAGCACGAGCTGGACGAGCAGCTGGAGCGGGTCGAGGCGGCCCGCCGCCGGTTCGAGGAGGGGGTCAGGGAGGTCGTCCAGCGCCTCAGCGGCGAGTTCGCCCGGGTCTGCCAGACGGCCGGGGCCGAGGGCGAGCTGCGCCTGCTGGCCGGCGACCGGCCCGAGGAGTACGGGGTCGACGTGCTGGTCGCCCACCGGGCCACCGAGCGCCGCCGCTCCTACCGGGACGCCGCCCACTCCGGCGGGCAGCGGGCCACCATCGCCATCCTGCTGCTGCTGGCCACCATGGGCACGGCCGAGGCGGCCGACCTGCTCATCATGGACGAGCACATCGCCCACCTGGACTCGACCAACATCGACCACGTGGCCGGCCTGATGCACGCCCTGGCCGACCGGGTCCAGTTCGTGCTCGCCACCCCGACCAACGCCGAGTCGCTCCGCCTCTCCTGGTGCGACCTCCAGCTGGCCTTCCTGCCACGGGACCCGGGCCGGGCCTACAGCCCGCCGATCCGGCTCCTCAGCCGCCTCGGCGTCGGCGACCTCGAGGAGCGGGCCCCCGAGCGCGAGCTGTCAGCCAGCGGCTAGCCCGTCCGCTCGCCGCGGCGGCATGGAACTGGTCCGGCGGCGGTGTGGAGGCACGCCGCCGGACCAGATCGCTGGGCCAGCTCGGGGAGCTGGCCGGTCAGAGAGCTCGGCGCCGGCCTCGCCCGGCCACCACGCGGTAGATCAGCAGCAGCAGGATGGCCCCGATGATCGCGGTCAGCCAGGTGCTGATGTCGAAGAACTCATCCACGGTGTCGCGGCCGAACAGCACCTGCGCCAGGAACCCACCCAGGATGGCCCCGACGATCCCGATGATGATCGTCACGATGATGCCGCCCGGGTCGTCCCC
>JASLIH010000112.1 GCA_030152105.1 Actinomycetes bacterium | reverse complement strand
GGCGGTGGCCATCTTGTCCTGGTCGGACTTGGTCTTGGGCTCGATGGCGACCTCGATCACCGGGTCGGGGAAGCTGATCGACTCCAGCTCGATCGGGTTGTCGGGGTCGCAGAGGGTGTCACCGGTGGTGGTGAACTTGAGCCCGACCGCGGCCACGATGTCGCCGGAGAACACCGCGTCCTTGTCCTCGCGGTGGTTGGCGTGCATCTGGAGCAGCCGCCCAATCCGCTCTGTCCGGTCCTTGGAGGCGTTGAGCACGCGGCTGCCGGCCTTCAGGGTCCCGGAGTAGACCCGGAAGTAGGTGAGCTTGCCCACGTAGGGGTCGCTCATGATCTTGAAGGCCAGGGCGGCGAACGGCTCGTTGTCGTCGGCCTTGCGCTCCAGCAGGGCCGACTCGTCGCCGACCTTGGTGCCCTGGATCGGGGGCACGTCCAGCGGCGAGGGCAGGTACCAGACGACCGCGTCCAGCACCTGCTGCACGCCCTTGTTCTTGAAGGCGCTGCCGCACAGGACGGGGGCGATCTTGCCGGCGATGGTCGCCTTGCGGATCACCTTGCGGAGCTCGGCGACGGTCGGCTCCTCCTCGGCCACGTACCGCTCCATGAGGTGCTCGTCGTAGTCGGCCAGCAGCTCGAACAGCCGGTGGCGCCACTCCTCGGCCAGCTCGGTGTACTCGTCGGGGATCGGCCGGTCCTCCCACGCCTCGCCCATGCCGTCGCTCGGCCAGTAGTGGCCGCGCATCTCGACCAGGTCGATGACGCCGTGGAAGTTGCTCTCGACGCCCCAGGGGAGCTGGAGCACGGCCGGGGTGGCGCCCAGGCGGTCGACGATCATGTCCACCGTGCGGTGGAACTCGGCCCCGACCCGGTCCATCTTGTTGACGAAGCAGATCCGGGGGACGTTGTACTTGTCGGCCTGGCGCCAGACGGTCTCGGACTGGGGCTCGACCCCGCTGACGGCGTCGAACACGGCCACCGCGCCGTCGAGCACCCGCAGCGAGCGCTCGACCTCGACGGTGAAGTCCACGTGGCCCGGGGTGTCGATCAGGTTGATCCAGTGGTCGCGCCACCGGGTGGTGGTCGCGGCCGAGGTGATGGTGATCCCGCGCTCCTGCTCCTGCTGCATCCAGTCCATCACGGCGGCGCCCTCGTGGACCTCGCCGATCTTGTAGGTGCGGCCGGTGTAGTACAGGATCCGCTCGGTGGTCGTGGTCTTCCCAGCGTCGATATGGGCCATGATCCCGATGTTGCGGGTGCGCTGAAGCGGGAACTCGCGGATCGCGAGCCCCTTGGCGCTGCCCTTGCGGTCGACTGCTGTGTTCGTCATACCTCTCTCAGTTATCTCTGGTGCTACCAGCGGTAGTGCGCGAAGGCCCGGTTGGCCTCGGCCATCTTGTGGGTGTCTTCCTTGCGCTTGACGGCGGCGCCGGCGCCGTTCGAGGCGTCCAGCAGCTCGCCGGCCAGGCGGTCGGCCATGGTCTTCTCCCGGCGGGCCCGGGAGAAGTTGACCAGCCAGCGCAGGGCCAGGGTGGTCGAACGGCCCTGCCGGACCTCGACCGGGACCTGGTAGGTGGCCCCGCCGACCCGGCGGCTCTTGGTCTCCAGGACCGGCCGGACGTTCTCGACCGCGCGCTTGAGCGTGGTCACGGGGTCGTTGCCGGTCTTGCGCCGGCACTGCTCGAGCGCCGAGTAGACGATCCGCTCGGCCGTTGAGCGCTTCCCCTGGAGCAGGATCTTGTTCACCATCTGGGTCACAAGCTGCGACTGGTAGATGGGGTCCGGCGTGAGCGGCCGGCGGCTAGCTGGTCCCTTCCGCGGCATCCTTCAGTTCCTCCTAGACCTGCTTGCCCTTGGCGCCGTAGCGCGAGCGGGCCTGCCTGCGGTCGCGGACGCCCTGGGTGTCGAGGGTGCCGCGGATCACCTTGTAACGGACGCCGGGCAGGTCCTTCACCCGGCCGCCCCTGACGAGCACGATGGAGTGCTCCTGGAGGTTGTGGCCGACACCCGGGATGTACGCGGTGACCTCGATGCCGCTCGACAGCCGGACGCGGCAGACCTTGCGCAGGGCCGAGTTGGGCTTCTTGGGCGTGGTCGTGTAGACGCGCGTGCAGACCCCCCGCCGCTGCGGCGAACCCTTGAGCGCCGGGGTCTTGGTCTTCTCGACCTTGCTCTCGCGGCCCTTGCGGACCAGCTGGGCGATCGTTGGCAATCTCTGCTCCTTGCCGACTGTTCCTGCTGCTCGTTCAACTCCACGGTGTCGGGCGTTTATTCCGTCTTCCGGCCGCCCGGCACCCAAACGCACGATTCGTCCTGGTTAGGGGGGCACGCTCCACCACAACGCGCGGAGAAGCGCGATCGCGAATGGTAGCGGAGGCCCGCTGACCTCGTCAAACCGATTGCCGGTAATGAGCCTGTAACCACCTCTTGACAACGCAAGCAGCCCCGCGCGTGAATGTCTCAACACTGTTCGGCATGACCGAACACAGGGAGGGAGGACCCACCTCTTATACGTCCGTCAGGGCAGGGGGGAGCAAGGAGGGCTGTTCGTTGCG
>JASLIH010000103.1 GCA_030152105.1 Actinomycetes bacterium | reverse complement strand
CCGCCAGATCCGTAGTCTGGTGCTCTATCCGTTGAGCTAGCGGCGCAGAGCGGAGGCAGTGCGATTCGAACGCACGATGGGGGATGAACCCCAAACCCGCTTAGCAGGCGGGCGCCATAGACCAGACTAGGCGATGCCTCCCGATTTCCCAAGCTGGCTGCCCGGGCGGGGAACATTGTAGGCAACCGGGGACGCCGACCCAAGCGGGCGGGTGGGAAGATCCGGGGATGGACGAGGGGCCCGGGAGCCTGCCGGCGGGGGTGCCGAGACGACGGCTGGGGAATTTCCGGACCCCGGAGCTGGCTTCCAACGTTCGGGCAGTGCTGGCCGAGGCCGGCATCCCGTCCAGCAGTGAACCCGACCCGCGGCGACCAGAGCGGCTGGGGCGGCTGCTGGACTGGCTGGTGCGCATGGCTGGGACCGGCGGGAACCGGGTGTGGGTGCCGAGGGAGCGGGTCAGGGAGGCGGCCCAGGTCCTGGCGGCGGCCCGCCGTGGCGGCGCCTAGGCGGCGAGGGGAGGAAGACTACGGTGGAGGTCACCGTGCTGGCAGTGCTCGCCTTCGGGGTCGGGGCGCTGATGGTGGTGGCCACGGTCCTGTCGGCGATCATGACCCTGGTCGTGCCGAGGGCGCTCCCGGTGATGATCACCAGGTGGGTGTTCACGGGCGTGCGGGCGCTGTTCCGGCTGCGCGGGTCGCGGGCCAGGAGCTTCGAGGCCCGCGACCGGGACCTGGCCCTCTACGGGCCGATCAGCCTGTTCGTTCTGGCCGCGACCTGGCTGGTCCTGACCGGCACCGGCTACGTCCTGCTGTTCTGGTCGCTCGGGGAGCGGCCGCTGCGCAGGGCGGTCGTGCTCAGCGGCTCCTCTATCTACACCCTGGGGTTCGAAGTGCCCCCGAACCTGCCGACCACGGTGCTCGCCTTCACCGAGGCCGGGTTCGGGCTGGTGCTGCTGGCCATGCTGATCAGCTACCTGCCCTCGATGTACCAGTCGTTCCAGCGGCGGGAGGCGGCCGTGGCCGCGCTGGACGTGCGGGCCAGCACCCCGCCGACCGCGGCCGGCATGCTGATCCGGTCGTCGATCATCGGCGGCTGGGACCGCCTCGAGGACCTGTGGCGGGAGTGGGAGAGCTGGTTCGTCGACGTCACCGAGACCCACACCTCCCTGCCCGCGCTGGTGTTCTTCCGCTCGCCCCACTGGGAGCACTCGTGGGTGACTGCGTCAGGGGCGGTGCTGGACGGGGCGTCGCTGATGGCCTCGACGGTGGACCGCCCACGCAGCGCCGACGCCGAGCTTTGCATCCGCGCCGGCTACGTCGCCCTGCGGCGGATTTCCGACTTCTTCGACGTCCGGCACAACCCCGACCCGCACTGGCCGCAGGAGCCGATCTCGATCGACCGGCGCGAGTTCGACCAGGTCTGCCGGCAGCTGGCCGAGGCCGGGGTGCCGCTCAAGGCCGACCTCGACCAGGCCTGGCGCGACTTCGCCGGCTGGCGGGTCAACTACGACCGGGTGCTGCTGTCGCTGGCCGCGCTGACCGTGGCCCCGTACGCTCCGTGGTCCTCGGACCGGTCGATGATCGAGCGCAACGGGTCGCGCCTCCGGCGCCACAACCGCACCCGGGCCTGACCGGGCGCCCGGCGCGGTTTGACATGCCGGGCTCCGGTGCACCCTTCAGGTGACGGCCGAAGGCGAGGGACGGCCATGGACGCAATGACGATGGTCCGCCAGGACCAGCGGAAGATCGAGGGGCTGCTGCAGCGGGTCGAGCAGCTCGGCGGGAACGAGGACCGCCATGAGCGCGACGTCCTTCTCGGCCAGCTCCTGTCCGCGATCCAACGCCACGTCGACCAGGAGGAGTCCATCCTCTACACCATCTTCCGGGAGCGGGCCCGGCGGGCCGAGGTCGACCTGGCCCCCCTCGACCGGGCCGTCGAACAGCACCGCCTGATCGAGCGGCTGGCCAGTGAGCTGGCCGCCGCCGGGTCTGACGACACCACCCTCAAGGCCAGGCTCACCGTGCTGGCCGAGCAGGTCCACACCCACCTGGACGAGGAGAACGCGCACGTGCTCACCGCCATCGAGGACCTGATCGACGACGACACCCTCATCGAGCTCGGCCACCGCATGGAGCTGCGCGACCGCGTGATCGAGTCCCACCGCCAGCTCGCCAACGTGATCCCGGGCGGCCGCCCCGGCCGCCGCATCGCCGCCGCCCTCGGCGGCCTGGCCGCCGTCGGCACCGCCCTCCTCGCCGTCCTGGCCCGCCGCCGACGACCTCCAGCCCCGTCGCGGCCCACCGGCTGGCGGCGCATCCGCCGCCGCTGACCTGCCCTCCTCCGGGCCCCTACACTACGGCCCGGAGGAGTGGCCGAGCGGCCGAAGGCAGCGACCTTGAAAGTCGCCGGACCCGAAAGGGCCCCGTGGGTTCGAATCCCACCTCCTCCGCCTCAGCGACCAGCGGGTTCATGGAGCTCCACCCCGAGAGCAAGGACTCGGTGCCCGAGTGGGGGTCGTACGCCCACGCCGATGCATGGCCGCCAAGGGCGTGCGGTCTGTACGGTTCCGGCGGATTCGTGGCGATAGTGGTGAGGTCGGCACCCGACCGCAGGGAGCATGGTGATGGGCCGTGACCACCGCTGGGTCGATGTGGGGGCAGTTCGTTAGAACCAGGAGGGCCCGTGGGGCGTGTACGGCTCTTCAAGTGCACGGATCTCGTCGTCGGTGAGGTGCAGGTCCAGTGCTGCGATCGAGTCCGGCAGGTGGTGGGGCTTGGTCGCTCCGACGATGGGCGCGGAGACGACGGGGTTCTTCAGCACCCAGGCCAAGGCGACCTGCGCCATGCTGGCGCCCCGGGCTTCGGCGATGCGCTGGACCGCGTTGACGACGGGCTCGTCGAGCGGTGAGTCGAAGGCCTTGACGACCGCGTCCACGCTGGAGCGCTGTGATTGCTCGCCCCAGGGACGAGCGAGGCGGCCTTTGCCCTGAGGGGAATAGGGCACGGCGCCCACGCCCATGTCGGCGCACATGGGCAGCAGCTCTCGCTCATCGTGGCGCCGGAGCAGGTTGTACTGATCTTGCATCGCCACAAAGGGCGTCCAGCCGTGCCGGTCGGCAGCGTGCTGGAGCTTGGCGAACTGCCAGGCGTACATGGAGGAGGCGCCCAGGTAGCGGACCTTCCCGGCCTTCACGATGTCGTGGAGGGCCTCCATGGTCTCCTCGACTGGAGCGTCGGGGTCAAAGCGGTGGATCTGGTAGAGGTCGATGTAGTCGGTCCCGAGCCGGGCCAGCGAGGCGTCGACCTGCTCGAGGATCGCCTTGCGGGACAAGCCTTGGCCGCCGGGACCGTCGTGCATCTTGCCGTGCACCTTGGTCGCAAGGACGATCTCCTCGCGGCGGGAGTACCGCTTGATCGCGCGGCCGACGAGCTCCTCCGACGTGCCGTGCTGGTAGACGTTGGCGGTATCCCAGAAGGTGACGCCCAGCTCGACGGCCTGACGGAAGAACGGTTGCGCATCCTCGTCATCCAGGGACCAGAGGTGCGCGCTGGTGCTCGTGGGGTCGCCGTAGCTCATACAGCCCAGCGCGATCCGGCTGACCCTCAGCCCAGTCTTGCCCAGCCGTACGTAGTCCATCCAAGCCTCTCCTGTCAGGTCGCGGCCGGTGGCCTTCCATTGCCGGCAGTTGTTGAGCGTGTCCGGCGAAGAACTGGCTCAACTTCTTGAGGTGTCCGCGCTCGGGGGGACGTCGACCCGGGTTCCGGTCTCGAAGGAGTCGATGATGGCGAGGGCGACGGCGAGGGCACGGCGGCCGGCGCGGGCGTGGATGGGGGGAGCCTGGCCGTTGCGGAACGCTGGGAGCAGATCGTCGACGTGCTTGTCGAAGGTGCGGTGGAATCCGCGGTCGGCGTCGTTGAAGTAGCCGGCCTGCCAGACGCTGCTGACCTCGCTCCCGGCCTGGGTGAAGGTGTAGCGGCGGACGGTGTCCTCGACCAGGATCCGGCCGCTGGTGCCGTTCAACTCGAGCCTGTGGGTCGCCGGGTAGGCGTACGAGGAGTCGTAGGAGCCGACCAGGCTCCCGACCGCCCCGTTGGCGAAGTGCAGGGTGGCCACGAGGGTCGAGTAGCCGCGGCCGGTCTTGTCGGTCATCTGCGCGGTCACCGAGTCGATAGGCCCGCACAGGTACTCGAGCATGTCCAGGCCGTGGCACTGGGTCTCGATGAGGTTGGCGTGGGGGTGGGAGCTGGT
>JASLIH010000072.1 GCA_030152105.1 Actinomycetes bacterium | reverse complement strand
GACATCACTCCTAGATGTCCAATGACCACCCATCGTGGTATGGGAGCCAGGCGTGAGCCCGACAACCAACGGTGTCGGGGCCGACCAGCAGTCGGTGGCCGGCGACGGCGGCGGAACCGCGCCGGAGCCGGCGAGACGGCGGCTGTATGTGTCGGTGACCTTGAAGTTCGCATTGGCCCAGGGGCTTGCGCTCGGCTGGCTCGGGGCCTCGGTGTGGCTGTCACTGCCGTGGGTTCGTGAGCTTGCCGCGGCAATCACGATCATCCCGGCGGTCCTGGTCGTTCCGCTGGTCGCCTATCTCTCGGGCTGGCTGGTCGCGTTCCTGGCCATCAGCCTGCTGCTGGACCGCCAGCCGCCGTTGCGGAAGTCCCATCCGACCGTCCCGGTCACGGTGCTGATCGCCGCCCGCAACGAGGCCGACCGGATCCAGGAGACGGTTGCCTACATCGCCGGCCAGGACTATCCGGGCCCCGTCGAGGTCCTCGTCGTCGACAACGGCTCGATCGACGGAACGCGCGCTGTTGCCGAGGCCTACGGGGCCGCCACCGGCCAGCAGGTGCGCTGTATCACCGAGCCACGACCCGGCAAGAGCCACGCCCTCAATACCGGGCTGGCGGCCGTGGGAACCGAGCTGGTCATCACCCTTGACGCCGACACGCTGCTGCACCCGCAGGCCGTTCGTCAGATCGTGGCCCGGCTGCTGAGCGCCCCAACCGATGTGCAGGCGGTGGCCGGGTCGGTGCTGGTCCGCAACAGCCGCGACAGCCTCTGGACGCGAATGCAGGAGTGGGACTACTTCCTGGGGATCGCGTCGGTGAAGCGGATGCAGGGGCTCTACCAGGGAACCCTGGTCGCCCAGGGAGCCTTCAGTCTCTACCGCACCGAGGCGGTGCTGGCCGCCGGTGGCTGGCCCGACGCCATCGGCGAGGACATCGTCCTGACCTGGCAGCTCATGCGCCAAGGGGCCAGGGTCTATTACGAGCCCACGGCGGTCGCCTTCACCGCCGCTCCGACCAGGTTGGTCCATCTCGCCCGCCAGCGGGCCCGCTGGGCACGAGGGATGGTCGAGGGCCTCCGCAGTGTCCGACCCTGGAATCAGCCACGCGGGCTGCTGCGCTTCCTCACCGCCATCGATCTGCTCATCCCGGCGCTGGACGTCGCCTATGCGCTGGTGTGGCTGCCTGGCCTTCTCCTGGCGGCGACCGGCCGCTACTGGATCGTCGGCCCCTACACCCTGGCCGTGCTGCCGCTCACCCTGGTCGTCAATGCCATCCTGTATCGCTTCCAGCGACGTCGGGTGTTCAACCTGCTCGGGCTGCGGGTACGGCGCAACGCCGTGGGCTTTGTGGGCTTCGTCCTCACCTACCAGATGCTCATGTCCCCGATCGCGGTGGTCGGCTACGGGCAGGAGCTGCTGGGGCTGCGCCGTCGCTGGAAGTAGCCAGGTCGCGCGTCACTCACCCGCGGCGGCCGAGTGCCTTGAAGACCTCATAGACCATGAAGGCCGGCCAGAACAGGCCCTGGACCACCGCCAGCAGGTACTCCCAGAGCCTGTCGGCCTGCTGCCAGAAGTACACCAGGGCCCCGAAGATCCCCAGACCGTAGATCGCGCCCCCGCCAGCGGCCGCGCCGGCGTTGCGTCGGTTGCTCATCACCACCCCCACCTCTCGACACCGCCAGGAGCGGCAGCCTCAGGGTCGCGGTCACGCCGAGCCGAGTCAAACGGGCCGGTATGGCCCGGGCCAGAGCGACCGCCCGGGTGCGTCGCGGTGCCGCTTACGTGGTGCCGCGGAACAAGGCGAACTCGTTGTGGGCGACGCCGTTGGTCCGGGGGAAGTCGCCGCCGACACCGAGCCCGGCCGGAATCGCCTGGATGACCAGGACACCCCGGGTGCCGTCGGCGCCAGGGTTCCACGACAGCGGGACCCCGGTGGTGGGGCTGAGCGCGGCCACGTGGCTGCGGACGGTGAGGCTCCCGGGGCAGGTGGCCGTGTACGAGGTGTTCTTGGCCGTGCACAGGTTGGTCAGGTGCCCGCCGATGTAGACCGCGCTCGCGGTGGCCTCGATCGCGTTGATGTCGCCAGAGTTGAAGGGGCAGCCGGCGTCTCCACCGTTGTGCCACAGAACCGCCGGCGTGCCCGACCCGGTGGCCGCCATGGCGATCACCGACTCGTGACCGGCGTTGCAGATGCTCTCGTTGCCATCGGCGGTGGTCATGTAGGCGGTGGTGTTGCTGGGCGACAGCGCGATGCCCCAGCCCGAGGCGTGGATGTTGGGGTTCCAGGCGGTCAGGGCCCGCGAGGCGGCCCCGACCGACGCGAAGTTGTAGCGGGTGGTGGTTCCGATCTTGGTGAACGACCCGGCCAGGTACAGGGTGCTGCCGGTGGAGTTGAGGGCGAGGTCGCGCACGGCCGCGTTGGGCGCCAGGTTGAGCTTGGTGCCAAGGCCCCCGGTGATGGCGTCCACGGCCGCCAGCCGCACGCGGGTCGTCCCGGCCACCGAGGTGAACTTGCCGCCGAAGTACAGCGTGCGGCCGAAGAGGGCCATCTTGAGCACGCTGGCGTTGGGCTGGGGATGGAAGCTCGGGTTGGCGGTGCCGGTGGCCGGGTCGAGCATGGCCAGCCGGTCACAGGGGGTGCAACCGCCGATCCTGTTGAACAGCCCGGCAGCGTACAGGTGGGCGCCGTCGGCGCTCTTGAGTAGCGAGTCGACCGCGTTGTCGGGCCGGGGGTTGAAGCCGTCCACCAGCAGGCCGCTGGTGGCGTCCAGGGCAGCCAGGTAGGCGCGGGCGATCGTGCCCGAGCCATACCCGACCGAGGTGAAGCTCCCACCCACATAGATGGTGTTGCCGATCTGGGCGACGGCGTGGGCCTCGCCGCCGTAGAACTGCAGGGTGGTGGCGGCGGTCGAGGAGGGCAGGGCGCGGGCGGGGAGCAGCGTGAGCCCGAACAGGGTGACGGTCGCGACGGCCACCAGGAGGTGGCGGGTGCGGTTGCGCATGGGTGCGTCCTCCGGCAGCAGCGGGCCGGGGATCCGGCCGGTTTCTCGGCGCCCGTAGGCTACGGTCGGCGCACACGTTGGAGTCTCATGCGATCTACGTAACTTTTCCTGAGCGTCCAGTTCCGCTGCGTTGACGGCCGCGCAACCTCAGGAGACGACGGACAGGCTCCTGTGGGGCTGATCAATCGGGGGATGGACCTGCCGGTGGCGCCAAAGCTGGCCCGATCGGTATCTTCCCGACGGCCGACACAGTCGACACCCGCTTCGACAGCCAACCCTCCAGCCGGCCGCGCGCCGGCGGCAAGGAGCATCATGAACTACCGCAGGCTTGGCTCCTCGGACCTGGAGGTCTCGGAGATCTCGCTCGGTTCGTGGCTGACCTTCGCGGGCGGCGTGGGATTCGAGCAGACCCGCGCGTGCACCGACGCTGCGTTCGATGCCGGCATCAACTTCTTCGACACCGCCAACGTGTACGGCCGCGGCGCGGCTGAGTCGGCGTGGGGTGAGATCCTCTCTGGCCGCCCGCGGAACTCCTATGTGCTGGCGACCAAGGTCTGGGGCCAGATGTCGGACGACCCGGCCGACCGCGGCCTGTCGGCGGCGCAGATCGGCAAGCAGATCGACGCGTCGCTCGCTCGCCTGCGGACGGACTATGTCGACCTCTACCAGGCGCACCGCTTTGACCCGGACGTCCCGGTCGAGGAGATGATCGAGGCGTTCCAGCAGGTCGTCGCCTCGGGCAAGGCGCGGTACCTGGGCTTCAGTGAGTGGACGGCGGAGCAGATCCAGGC
>JASLIH010000070.1 GCA_030152105.1 Actinomycetes bacterium | reverse complement strand
ACCGACATCATCGACGGCGGCGACGGCGACGACATCGAGATCCAAAGCCTCGGCGGCGACACGGTGACCTCGGCGACCGCCGCCAGCAAGGACTGGCTGGCGGCCAACGCCCGCATCGTCAGGGGCAGGACTGTCCTCAAGAGCGGCGGTAAAGAGCACACGCTTGCCCGGATCGACCTGTCTCGGCTCATTCGAGACGCGAGCTCGCCCTGAGGTTGGGCGAATCGCCCGCTGCGTCATCTGCGTGGTCTCCAGCGCCGGTCATGGGGGTGCTGTGGTCCCCAGCAGCGGTGCAGCACAGGCAAAGGAAAGATGACATGTGATGGGACCTCCTCAGCTCAGCGCACGATAGTGCTCAGCCGTAGGCGGGAGCGCGAGGAGGTCCCTTTGAGGGTCGTAGCGGATTGGACGTGCATCGCACAGATCACCTTGACGCGCTGGCCCATGGGCACCCGTTGGAGGGGTACCGGCCCCGTCTGACCGAGGCCGAGAGGGTCGCCGCCAGAACCAACGCGCAGCGCTACCAGGATCCGGATCGGCGCATCCTCCAGACGACGGACCACGAAGGCCAGCACCCTGGCCGAGGGCACGTCGAGCCACTGGACGTCGTCGATCGCGATGACCACCGGGCTGGACGTGGCCAGCGCGCGCAGGACCCCCAACGACGCGACCGACACGGCTCGCTGGTCAGGCGGAGCGCCCTCGAATTCGGCTCGGAGGAGCGCCGCATTCAGGGCGCGCTTCTGTGGGGCAGGGAGATCGGGTAGCTCGAAGTCGAAGAGGTCACCAAGCGCCGCGTAGGAGAGACGGGCCTCCGATTCCGCCGCGCGGCAGACCAGCACCCGATGTCCTCGTGCTCGCGCGATGGACACGCCTGCGTGCCACAGGGTCGTCTTGCCGATCCCGGCCGCTCCTTCCAGGAGCAAGGCCGAGGGTCCCTCCGGCACCGACCCGATGAAGGACTTCACCCGGGCGAGTTCGTCCTCCCGCCCGACGATCCCGTGACCCGACTCTTCCATCCGACTCCACCGCCCGCCAGCGCTCCGATCCTATGGGCGAGTAGCCACCGTGACCAGAGCAACCACGGTCTGGTGGGTGATCAAGCCGACCCTGTGCCGCCAGTAGAACATCGTCGGCGAAGGTGTGCGCCGAGGCTGAGTCCGGGGTCCGGGAATGCGCGAAGGTGTCGGAGTGTTCTAGCGGATGCAGTGCAGACCCGAGGGTTGGGTGGAGGCCGGCGATGTTGCATCAACTCGGCCGCGTTGCGCTTGGTGCCCTGCGAGGACCTGCAGGCCGAGGGCGACGGAGCATGCCGGGAACTCCTCAGCCAAGCCGAGACAATCGAGGGAGCGAAGCATTGAGTCAGAAGAGAGAGAAGGCGGTCCTGGCCGGAGGGTGTTTCTGGGGGATGCAGGACCTGATCCGCAAGCGCCCGGGAGTCCTTTCGACGCGCGTGGGCTACGCGGGAGGCGACGTTCCAAACGCCACCTACCGGAACCACGGGAACCACGCCGAGTCGATCGAGATCGTCTTCGACCCCGAGGTGACCTCCTACCGCGAGCTGCTCGAGTTCTTCTTCCAGATCCACGACCCGACGACCGTGGACCGCCAGGGGAACGACATCGGCGCGAGCTACCGCTCGGCGATCTTCTACCTCGATGAGGAGCAGCGCCGGGTCGCCGAGGACACCATCGCCGACGTCGAGGCGTCCGGGCTGTGGCCCGGCAAGGTCGTCACCGAGGTCGCCCCAGCCGGTCCGTTCTGGGAGGCCGAGCCGGAGCACCAGGACTACCTGGAGCGCTACCCGTACGGCTACACCTGCCACTTCCCGCGCCCGGGTTGGGTGCTGCCCCACCGGAGCGCTGCGGCTCGCTAGCAGACGGCGTCGGTCGGTGAGGGCGACGCCGGCCGACGGCCGTTATCGAGTCCCTCGCGCGGTTTCCTTGAGTACGTCGAGCATCGACGACGTGGCTGCGGACCGGAAGCTGGCCGCCAGCCGGGCGGCGGCGACCCGCCGCACCGGCGGGTCGTTCAGGGCGACACGGGCAAGGCCCGGGCGCAGAAACGTGAGTGCCAGGTGGGGGAGGATGGCAACCCCGAGGCCCACGGCGACAAAGGCCTGCACGGCGTTGTAGTCGTCGCTGCCGAAGATCACGCGTGGCTCGAACCCGGCGATGCGGCAGCTATGGAGGACGATGCGCGCGTAGGCGCCACCCAGCGTGCCGCCGATCCAGGTCTCCTCGTCGAGCTCGTTCAGGGCGACTGACATCCGGCGAGAGAGCGGGTGCCCGTCCGGCACGACGAGATCGAACGGGTCGTCCAGCAGGGAGGTGCGCTCCAGCTGCACCTGCGGCCCGGGCAGCGCCTCGTGGTCATAGATGAGCGCAAGGTCCAGCTCCCAGCGCCCAAGTCGAGAGAGCAGCCCCTGCTGATGGTCGTCGACAACGGTCACCTCGACGTCGGGGGTGGCGATGGTTGAAGCGTGCGATGGCAGTGGGGACGAGCGTGGCGATGGCGGTGGGGAAGCTGGCCAGCCGCAGGCGGCCCCGCCGAAGTCTCGCGATCTCACCGAGCTCCTGCTCGGCCTCGTCCAAGCGGGCGAGTACCGCCTCGGCGTGCGCCACCAGGGCACGGCCAGCGTCGGTGAGCCGCACCGGTCGCACGCCACGCTCGACGAGCCTGGTGCCCGTCTCGCGCTCGAGGGCGGCGACCTGCTGGCTGACCGCCGACTGGGTGAACGACAGCGTCTGAGCTGCGGCGGAGAACGAGCCGAGGGTGGCGACCTCTCGGAGGACACGGAGCCGGCGGGGATCAAGCATAAGTGAATCTTATCAAAACGAAGAATACGTTACTTGACCTGATGAGGATGGCCAGGCGAGCCTGAGGGCACCGGACCAGGAGAGGAGCTTCATGCACCCCACCCTCATCACGCAGCCACACCGGCCAGACCGGTCGGTAGGCGCCTCCATCGGGTCGCGGACCCTGCTCACCAGCGAGCTGCTCTGCGAGTCCATCGACCTGCGCGCCGGTGAGCGCGTGCTGGCCGCTGCCTGCGGCAGTGGCAGTGCCGCCCTGGCCGCCGCCCGCCGCTTCTGCCGAGTCGTCGGGGTCGACGATCCCGAGCTGTTGGAGTCGGCCCGGCGGCGCGCAGAGGCCGAAGGGCTGGAGGTGGTCTTCCTGAAGGGCGCCGCCGAGGATCTCCCGTTCCCCGACGGCTCCTTCGACGTGGTGCTCTCGGCTTGCGAAGCGATGTCGGCCCCCGCCCAGGAGACCATGGTCGGCGAGCTGCTCAGGGTCTGCAGACCGGGCGGGCGGATCGGCCTGGTCAGCTGGACCCCCGACGGCTACCTGGGCCACCTGTTCACCGCCCTCGGCAGGCACCTCTTGGCGCCGGCAGCCGGCAAGGTCCCCATCCTGTGCGGCACGAAGGAGCAGCTGCGCGAGCTGTTCGGCCCCGAGGTGGCGATCACCGCCCCGCGGCGAAGCTTCCTGTGGCGTTTCCCCTCGGCCGAGCACCAGGTGGAGTTCTTCGTCAACTTCCACGCCCCGACCGTCAGCGCGCTGCAGGCGCTGGGGCCGGACGGCGCCGGCGCCCTGAAGGCGGAGCTGTTGGAAGTGGCCAGGCGCTTCGACGTGTCCGAGGACGACACGTTGGTGCTGCGGCTCGATTACCTGGAGGTCGTGGTCCGCAAGCCGGCGTGGCTGTAGCGTCCGACCCATGGACGCAGATCAGGGGGTGGAGTACGGGGCCCATCTGCCGCTGATCGATCTGGGCACGGGCCGGTCCTTGGCGGCGCTCAGGGCGTACGTGCGGGCGGCGGCGGGGCTTGGCTACCGCTACCTGTGCGCCAACGACCATCTGCTGTTCGACCGTCCGTGGTTGGACGGCCCGACCGCGCTCGCCGCGCTCCTGGAGGAGTCCGGCGACATGCGGCTGGCGACCACGGCCAGCCTGCCCGTGCTGCGCGGGCCGGTCCAGCTGGCCAAGACCCTGGCCGCGATCGACCTACTCTCCGGCGGGCGCCTGGTCGCCGGGGTGGGCCCCGGGTCGTCGGCCGCCGACTACGCCGCCGCCGGCATCGACTTCCAGGAGCGGTGGCCACGCTTCGAGGAGGCCGTGCAGATGTTGCGCGTCCTGCTCCAGGGTGACGCGGCCGGGTTCGAGGGCCAGTTCTACTCCACCAGCGGGGTAGTGCTCGAGCCGCGGCCCGCCCAGCGGCCAGGGCCACCGATCTGGGTCGCGAGCTGGGGCTCGCCGGCGGGGCTGCGGCGGGTGGCCCGCCTGGGCGACGGATGGCTCGCCTCTGCCTACAACACCACCCCGGATCGCTTCCGCAATGGCCTGGACCTGCTTGCCAAGGAACGACGGCGCCTCGGCAAGGTGGCGCCGTTCCCGAGCGCGATCGCCACGACCTGGCTGTATGTCACCGAGGACAGGGGCGTCGCCCAGCGGGTGCTTACCGAGGCGCTTGCCCCGATGCTGCACCGCTCGGCCGGGGAGCTGGACTCGGCCATGCTGCTGATCGGCCCGGCAGAGGTGTGCGCCGAGCGGCTGGCCGCATTCCTCGGCGCGGGCGC
>JASLIH010000059.1 GCA_030152105.1 Actinomycetes bacterium | reverse complement strand
CCCTCGTCGCCCGTGGCTACACCAACCGCGAGATCGCGGCGGCACTCGTTATCAGCGTCAGGACGGCCGGCGTTCACGTCTCGCACATCCTGCGCAAGCTCGATGCGCCGAACCGGCTCGAGGCGGCCGCCATCGCCCACCGCTTCGCCCCGCCGCACGCCCGGCAACCTGCAACCTTCCGATGACCCGCGGGGAGCCGACGCGCTCGAGCGTCCGCCAGATCATCCCTTGAGGGTGATGACCGTCGCCCCGCTCGACGGCAGGGTGGAACAAGGGCTGGCCGGGGAGCGGGGTGCGGGCACCAGCGCGTCGAGGCGTCACCCGATCGAGGGAGCACGGTCATGGCTGATGCGGAGCAGGTCAAGGATGCCGCCGAGGCGTACATCTACGGCTATCCGCTGGTGTACGACCTGCAGGAGGTCGCGGAGTTCGTCGACGGCGGTGGCTCACTGCCGATCCAGGCGCCCTACAACACCTTCGCCTCCGCGCGCCGGCTGCTCGGCCCGGAGACCAGGTTCGTCTCGCCCAATAACGACACGCTGTACCTGGTGGCCATGCTCGACGTGGGCCAGGGCCCGGTCGTGCTGCACGTGCCCGACACCCAGGACCGTTACTACGTGCTCCAGTTCGTGGACGCCTGGACCAACAACTTCGCCTACATCGGCCGCCGCGCCACCGGCACCGCCGAGGCCGAGTTCCTCCTGACCGACCGCGACCACCAGGGCGAGGTCCCCGCCGGCATGACCGTTGTGCAGGCTCCGACCGGGGTGTTCACCATCGTCGGGCGAGTCCAGGTCGACGGCGAGGCCGACCTGCCGGCCGTCCACGCGTTGCAGGACCAGTTCACCCTGACTCCGTTTCCGGCCGGTGCCGGCGGCGTGTCCCCGGGCCAGGTCGCCGGGGTTCCCGAGCCCGATCCGCGGGCCCGCGACGACCTTCGGTGGTGGGAGCGGTTCCGTGTCGCTCTGGCGGCGTTCCCCCCACCCGCCGTGGACGCGTCGTTCGTGGCCCTGGCCGAGCGGTTGGGCCTGACCGCGTCCCAGTCGCCGTATGTCGATCCTGATCCCGAGCTGGCCGAGCTACTGGTGGCCGGCCAGCAGGCGGGACAGGCCAAGATCGAGGAGCTGGGCAAGGCCGGGGGCGGCGGGGCGGGCGGCTGGATCAGCGCCATGCACATGTTCGACTACAACCTCGACCACCTCGGCGTCGGCACCCTCGATGCGCCGGAGTGGAAGATCAGCGACCGGGCCAGGGCGTACGTGACCCGGGCGGTGGCCGCGCGGGGCGGGCTGTGGGGCAACCATGGCTACGAGGCCGACTACGCCTTCGTCTGGACCGACGACGAGGGCCAGCCGCTGGACGGCGCCAACCGGTACGAGCTCCGGCTCGAGTCGCCACCGCCGGTCGACGCCTTCTGGTCCCTGACCATGTATGACGTCCCCGACTTCTACCTGGTCGCCAACCCGATCGACCGCTACTCCATCGGCGACCGCACCCCGGGGCTCCGCACCGCCGAGGACGGCTCGGTGACCATCTCCATGCAGGCGAGCGCTCCGGGCCCGGGCAAGGAGTCGAACTGGCTGCCGGCTCCCGCGGGGAGGTTCCGCCCGATCCTGCGCATGTACCAGCCGCAGAAGGCGGTCCTGGACGGGACCTACGTCCTCCCCCCGGTGCGCAAGGTCGGCTAGGAAGCGCCGCGGGTCCGCCGACTTCCCGGCCGTCCCGGTTCCCAGCGAACTCCCAGGTTGCTCTCGGCCTGGTTTGAGGCTGCTGGCCGACGCTGGGATGCGTCCGAGCCGGGAGGAGCTGTGAACGACACCATGACCGCCACTGTCGTGCCCCATGCTGTCCCACCGTCGGCGACCGCTGCCCGGCTGACGGGGCGGGCGAGGCGCGACGCCGCTGTCCGGCTCGGCGCCGGCGCTGGGCTGTGGCTCACCCTGCTGGTGGTCGTCTCGCTGTGGGCGGGCGGCGGCGGGCTCCAGGACCTCGGCGGCTGGCAGAGCGGGCTGACCTCGCTGGGCCGGCTCACCGGCCTGGCCGCCGCGGACCTGCTGCTGGTCCAGGTGCTGCTCATGGCCCGGGTGCCGGTGCTCGAGCGGGCGTTCGGCCAGGACCAGCTCGTCCGCCGGCACCGCCTGACCGGGTTCACCTCGTTCAACCTGATGCTGGCCCATGTCGTGCTCATCAGCTGGGGGTATGCGGCCGGCGCGCTGACCCGGACGCCGGCGACGTTGTGGGAGCTCATCACGGGCTACCCGGGCATGCTGCTGGCGCTGGCCGGAACCGCCTGCCTGGTCATGACGGCGGTCACCAGCGTCAGGGCCGCCCGCAACAGGCTCCGCTATGAGTCCTGGCACCTGCTGCACCTGTACGCCTATCTCGGCGTGGGGCTGGCACTGCCGCACCAGCTGTGGACCGGTCGGGAGTTCCTCGCCTCCACCGCCGCCACCGTCTACTGGTGGAGCCTCTGGGCGCTGGCGGCAGGAGCCGTCCTGGTGTGGCGGGTCGGGCGACCACTGTGGCGCAACGCCCGGCACCGGCTGCACGTCACCGCGGTCGTGCCCGAGGCGGCCGGGGTCGTCTCGGTATACCTGAGCGGCCGCCACCTGGACCGGCTGGCGGCCCAGGCCGGCCAGTTCCTCACCTGGCGGTTCCTGAACCGTCACGGCTGGACCCGCGGCAACCCCTACTCGCTGTCGGCCGCACCCGACGGGCGCAGCCTGCGGATCACCGTCAAGGAGCTGGGTGACAACAGCGCCCAGCTGCGAGCGCTGCGCCCGGGCACCCCGGTCCTGTTCGAAGGGCCCTACGGGCGGCTGACCGCTCGGGCCCGGACCCGCCGGCGGGTGGCCCTGATCGGCGCCGGCGTCGGCGTGGCGCCCCTGCGGGCCCTGGCCGAGGGCCTGGAGTACGCGCCGGGCGAGGTGGTCCTGGTGCATCGATTTCCCGACCGGCCACTGTTCGAGCGCGAGCTCCACCTGCTCGCCAGCACGCGAGGGCTCCAGGTCCTGTGGCTTCCCGGCCACCGGAGGGCACCTGACTCCTGGCTGGGGGACGGCGTCGGCACCGCCGACGACGTGACCGCCCTGCGCGACTGGGTGCCCGACCTGGCCGAGCGCGACGTCTATGTCTGCGGCCCCGAGGAGTGGACCGAGACCGTGCGCCGCGTGACCCTGGCCGCCGGCCTCCCCTCCGGCCAGCTCCATATCGAGAAGTTCCGGTGGTGACCTGACATGAAACGGATCGTCCTGTGGCTGCTCACCACCGTCACCATCGTGGTGCTGCTGTTCGGCTACCGCACCTCGCTGGCCGGGCCGCTGGCCGGCACCAGGGTGACGGTCGCCTCCTCGACGGGCTCGACGACCGGTGCCGCCCCGTCCGCGGGCACCGTCACCGGCCCGGTGGCCCAGACCCGGTGGGGGCCGGTCCAGGTCCAGGTCACGGTCAGCGGCGGCAAGCTCACCGACGTCTCGGTGCTCCAGTCTCCCAACGGCAACCCAAGGGACCAGCAGATCAACGCCTACGCCCTGCCGATCCTGGTCCAGGAGACCCTGGATGCCCAGAGCGCCGACATCGACATGGTCAGCGGCGCCACCGTCACCAGCGACGGCTACCGGCAGTCGCTCCAGGGCGCGCTCGACGAGGCCGGGCTGTGAGCCCCACCAAGCCCCGGACCGTCCGGTACGTGGGCCACGTCATGAACCTCCCGATCAGCCTGGCCATTCGCGGCCGCCACGCCGCCGACGACCAGGCACGCGCCGCCTGGGCACAGGTCATGGCCACCCTCCGCGAGGTCGACGCGGTGTTCAGCACCTGGCGGCCGGACTCGCCGGTCTCCCGGCTCGGCCGAGGCGAGATCACCCTCGACGACTGCCCACCCGAGGTGGCCGAGGTGCTGGCCCTTGGCGAGCTGGCCGAGCGGCAGTCCCAGGGCGCGTTCGGAGTCCTTCGGGCCGGGCCGGGCGGCGGGGTCGTGCTCGACCCCACGGGGGTGGTGAAGGGATGGGCGGTCGAACGCGCCGCCGACCACCTCCGTGCCCTGGAGTCGAGTGACTTCTGTCTGTCCGCCGGCGGCGACCTGGTCTGCCGGACCCTGGACCCTGACGCCCCACCATGGCGCATCGGCATCGAGCACCCCCACGACACCAGCCGGGTCATCGCCGTGGCGCCCGTCCACACCGGCGCGGTGGCCACCTCCGGGACCGCCCACCGCGGCGACCACCTCGTCGACGCCCGCACCGGCCGGCCACCCACCGGCGTCGCCTCGGTCACGGTCCTGGCGGCCACGCTGACCTGGGCCGACATCGACGCCACGGCCGCCTACGCCCACGGTGCCCACGCCGCCCGATGGCTGGGAACCCGGCCCGGCCGAAGCGGCCTGGTGGTGTGGGCCGACGGGTCCACCACCCTCGTCGACGGGCCCGAGCCCATCACCACGGCGCGTCAGTCGGTCGGCCTGTTCGCGACCTCGAGCCAGATGTCGGCGTGACACAACGCGCCGGGCTTGCACCAGCAGGCCAGGTCCTTGCCGGCCAGCTCCCGCCGGGCCGCCTCGACCAGCTCGGGATGGTCGGCCAGGTACCGGCGGAACAACGCGACGGCCTGCTCGAGCCCGTACTCGGCCACCGGGAAGGGGTTGCCCCAGCGCGTCGGCCGCGAGACAACCACGGCGCCAGGGGGTTTGCGCCACCCTCGCTTGCGGCTGAGCTGCACCCGCCTGGGCGTCACGGGGCGGTCGAGCGCATCGGCGGGGGAGGGGCGAGCACGGCGGGTCGGGAACGGGCCGGGGTGCCGATGCGGTCGAGGACCTCGCCGGCCTGGGCGAGCAGCCGGTCGGCGCCGGCGCGGTCGCCGGTGCGGCGGGCGGCCGCGGCCTGCAGGGCCAAGGCCCGTCCCAGCCAGACGGTCAGGCCCAGCCGGCGCCACCGGTCGGCCGCCCCAGCGAACGCGGCCGCGGCCTCCTCGGCCGCACCCGCGGCCAGGGCGGCCAGCCCGCCGCTCTCGGCCCGGATCGCCTCCGCCTCGACCTCCCCGCCCGGCGGCGTCGGGGCCCGGCTCGCCGGTGGCCGCCCGGCCAGGAGCAGCGCCTGCTCCAGTGCGGCCGCTGCGAGCGCCTCCGTCCCGGTCGCGCCGGCCTCCCTGGCCGAGGCGAGCGCCCGCTCCAGCTCGGCGATCGCCTGGTCGAGGCGGCCGGCCCCGAGCAGGGCCCGCCCGACGAGCATGGGTCGCATCGCCTCGGCCAGCACCCACCCGCTCGCCCTGGCCCCGGCGGCCCCGCGGTCGGCCCGCTCGGGCACGCGCTGCCAGCTGCCCCGGTCCAGGTGGACGCCGGCGTGGACGAAGTCGACCTCCAGCAGCTCAACGCGGACGCCGCCCCGCTGGAGCGTCTGGCGGGCCGCGGCCAGCTGCCTGGTGGCCCGCGCCGGGTACCCCTGCCGGAGGCAGGCCCGGGCGCCGACGGCCAGGCCAAGCCCGGCGATGCGCAGGGAGCCGATCGACCTGCCCAGCCGGACGACCTCGGCGGCCAGCCGCCCGGCGTCGGCGGGGGTGGCGACCTGGGAGGCGGCCATCGCCTCGATCAGGAACGTGTCCGCCTCGGCGTACCGGTCCCCGGCCTCGACGGCGATCGGCCTGGCCTCGCCCATGGCCCGGATGGCCTCGCCGTGCTCCCCGCGGTAGTAGCTGAAGTACCCCCAGGTCCGCAGCAGGGCCGCCCGTGACCGGAGGTCGCTGTCGCTCCCGGCCAGCCGGCGCGCCTGCCCGTACCAGTGATGGAACTCGTCGCCGCCGACCGTGGTCAGCAGATACGCCAGGTCCTGGGCGGCGACGGCCAGCCCCCAGCGGTCGCCGGCCCGCTCGAACAGCCGGTAGGCCTCGCGCAGGTGCTCGAGCTCGAGGGCGTAGTCGGCCCGCCCGAGGACCTCCGAGAGCCGGTGCTTGGCCCAGGCCTGGCTGCCCAGGTCCCCGACGGCCTCGAACGACGACAGCGCCTGGCCGAGCAGGCGCCGCGCGACCTCGTCGTCGCCGACGTCGGACTCGATACGCCCGAGGGCGAGCAGCGCCCTGGCCTCCAGGTGCCCGTCGCCGCTGCGCCTGGCCAGGTCCCGGGCGGCGTTGGCCGGCTCGGTCGCCTCCTGGTGGCGCCCGAGCTCGATCAGGCTCTCGGCCCGCCCCAGCGACGTCCGGATGGCCAGCCCCGGGTCCTCGTCGGCGGACGCGGCCGCGGCCTCGATCGCTCGCCGGTACAGCGACTCGGCCAGCCGTGCCTGGTAGGTGAGTGTCCGGTCGGCCCAGCGGCCGAGATACTCGGCGGCCAGCCGGGCCAGGGCGGGGTCGGCGGTCCCGGCGGCGCTGGAGTAGCTGAGGCGCCAGGCCAGCTCGTAGTGGTGGGCGAGCTCGGCCAGCGGCTCCTCGGGGAGGCGCGACGACTCCCGCAGCCAGGTCGCGACCTGGAGGTGCAGCCCGGACCGGTCCCGGCGGGGGATCGACGCATACGCCACCTCCCGGATGAGCACGTGCCTGAACCCGTACTCCTCGGCCCCCGGGACCGTCGAGTAGCTACGCTGCTGGAGCAGGCCCCGCTGCACCAGGCGTTTCAGGGCCTCCCGCACGTCGGCCCCTCCCGACAGGCTCTCCAGCAGCCGGTCCCAGGCGGCCTCGCCGCAGACCGCGGCGTCGCGCAGCACCCGCCGCTCGTCGGGGGGCAGCCCGTCGAGGCGGGCGGCGATGAGTGTCCGGATGGTGGCCGGCACCCGGTCCAGCAGTTCGGGATCGGCCACGATCCAGGTGCCGTCCTGCCGGACCAGCGCCCCCGACTCCACCAGCATGCTCAGGCTCTCCTCCAGGAACAGCGGGTTCCCGGAGGCGCGGGCGGCGATCCGCTCCAGGACCTGCCCGGGCGCGCCTGGACCCAGCGCCAGCTCCCCGAGCTCCCGCAGCTGCCGCTCGGGGAGCGCTCCCAGCTCCAGGGTGGGCAGCGCGTCACTGGCCTCGAGAGCTTCCGGGCGCGAGAGCCCGAGCAGCAGCACTGGGCCCGACCACGGGTCGGTGCTGGTCGTCCGGAGCAGCTCCAGCAGCTGGGCGTCGGCCCAGTGCAGGTCGTCGACGACCGTGACCACCGGTCCCTCGCGGGCCAGGCCCTCGACCACGGCCCTGGCGGCCAGGGTCGACTCCCCGGCGGCGCCGCTGGGATCGCGCACCTCACCCGGGTCGATGGTGCCGAGCAGCAGCTTGAGCCCCCGCACCAGGTCGCCGGCCCGACGCGACCCGGCGACCCGGTCGGCCAGGCGCCGCACCTCCCGGTCGGCGACGGTCGCGGGGGCGTCGGCGGGCAGGCCGATCAGGGCCTGCACCGCGCCGCCGAGCGGGGACAGCGGCAGCCGCTGCCCGTAGGGGGTGCAGCGGCCGGTGAGGACGATGGTGCCGGGCCGCCGGCTGGTGAACTCGGTCGCCAGCCGCGTCTTGCCGGCCCCGGGCTCGGCCGTCACCACCAGCACGTTGGAGCGCCGCTCGCGGAGTGCCTGCCCCAGCGCCTGCTCGAGCGCGTCCAGCTCGAGCTCGCGGTTGACGAAGCTGCCCGAGACGATGGGGGTGGCCCGCCCCGCGGGCAGGGCCGAGCGGACCTCGATGGCCTCGAAGGCCGTCACCGGTCTCGGCTTGCCCTTGGCCCGGTAGGCGCGGCCGGGCCCGAAGCGGATCGCGTGCCCGGTGCGCCGCACGGTCGGCTCGGCCACCAGCACGACCCCCGGCCGGGCCAGGTCGGCCAGGCGAGCGGCAACGTTGACGGTGTCACCGAGGATGGCGAAGCCGCTCAGCTCAGACGACGGAGCGACCATCACCTCGCCCGAGTTGACGCCGGCATGGGCCTCGGGGAAGCGGATCCCGGTCCCCCAGCCGCCGGCGCGGTGCAGGGCCCTGGCGTGGTCACGGACGGCCAGCGCGGCCCGCACGGCCCGTTCGGCGTCGTCCTCGTGGGCGGTCGGGACCCCGAAGACGGCCATGAACCCGTCCCCCATGACCTGGGGCACGGTCCCGCCGTGCTCCTCCACCAGCCGCTGCATGGCCGCCAGGCCGGGCCGGACCACGGCGTAGACCTCCTCGGGGTCGAGCGAGGAGGCCAGCGCGGTGAAGCCGGAGAGGTCCGCGAACACGAGCGTGACCAGCTTGCGCTCGCCGCTCGGGACGGCGCTCATGGCGGGGTCGACCGTCACGGCGGCGGGTCGCGGTGGCTAGTACGGGGTTCGCCAGGGACCCGAGTAGGCGAACGCCGTGTCGGTCCAGATGACCCCTGGCGCTTCCCTGATGACCGACAGGACGGGCTGGCTGACCGCGTCCAGCGTGTCCCCAGCCAGCTCGACCAGCAGGTCGGCCCTGCCGAAGGTGACCGACGCGCCCTGGAAGGGGTCGGTCTCGTCGAACCGGCGGGCGATCTCGCGCATGACCGCCACCGGGTCGTCGTCGGTCCGGACCCGCACCAGGGCGCAGAACGGCGGGCTCTTGCGCTTGGGCCCCTTGGGCTGGGGGTTCACGCCCATCGTGGTGTAGACGGGGCCCTCAACGGCATGCTCGCAGCCCACCCCCCTGGCCCACAGGTCGTGGTAGATGAGCCGCTGCAACGCCGCCAGGTCACCCTCGTCGGTGCGGACGTGGGCGAAGCCGATGTAGGACCCGACGACCACCGACGCGAACAGCACCCGCCCGTTGTCGGAGGTGAAGCGCTCGGGGTCGGCGATGTCGTCGACCACGTCGGCGACATTGCGCCCCGGGTCGACCTCCTTGATGAACACGAACGCGTGCAGGCCCGTGTACAGCTCCTCGTCGCTGATGGTCGTCATGGGCTCCCTCCGCCAGCTCGGAGGGACACTCTCCACCGCCGCCGGTCACGGTGCAAGACGTTAGCGTCTGGGGTCGGCCTGCCGTCGTGCCGGCAGCGCGACTACTGTGGTAGGTGCCAGACCCCGCAGGAGGACACCTCTCCGTGACCGACGAGCGCCGCCCCCGGCAGCAAACCCCGCCTCGCCAACCGCCCGTCAGCGACGAGGAGTTCCGCCGTGAGCTGGAGCGGGAGACCGACCTGTCGCTGCGGGACGACCCCGAGCGGAGACGGTTCTACCGGGCGGGGGACCTCCCGCGGTACGGGTCGCCCACCGATGACCCGGCGGCGCATTGGCACCACCGCGGCGAACCGCTCACCTGGGAGGGCGAGACGCTCACCCTGGCTGAGTGGTCGCAGCGGACGGGCATCCGGGTCAAGACGTTGCTGGAGCGGTGCCGCAAGGGCTGGTCGGTCGAGCAGGTGCTCACGACGCCGCCAAGAGGCAACACCTGACCTAGGCGGACTCGTCCCGGCCGGTGGCCGTCACATACGGCGGATGCGCCGGTAGCGGTTGACGTCGCGGAGCGACATCGCGATCACGGCCAGAACGACCAGGCCGACGGCCACGAGTAGCCAGACCCACCAGCTCACGGTGACACCTCTGCCGCTGTCAGCGAACTGCCAGGTTGACCCAAGGTGGGGTCAAGGTCGCATCGCCAGCATCGCCACACCCGGCTCCACGGGAGCCACCGAGCAAGGAGGGACAATTTGGAGGGCACCAGCGAGCAACACGGCTGGCGGCGCTGGGGTGGCAAGGCGGCCCTGGCCGTCGGTGGGCTGCTGGTGGGCGGGGTCCTGGCGGGGACGCTGACCGCCTACGCCGCCAACCAGAACGGTGCCGCCAACCAGAGCGGCGCCTACGGCGTCACGAACCAGCAGGGCAGCTACGGGGCCCAGGCCGGTCCGCGGCACGGCGGCAAGGTCGACGAGTCCAAGAGCCAGCGGCCCGACGAGCAGCTGCTCACCGGCGACACCGCCACCAAGGTCCGGGCGGCCGCCCTGGCCAAGTACCCGGGCGCGACCGTGCTGCGGGTCGAGACGGACTCCGACGGCGTGTACGAGGCCCACCTCACCACCACCGACGGCAAGCGGGTCACCGTCGAGGTCGACAAGGCCTTCAAGGTGACCGGCGAGGAGGCAGGACCGGGCCGACCCTAGCCAACGACAAGGGCGCGGGAAGCGCCACCCCATGATCGGCAGCGGCCGGGTCCCGAGCGGATCCGGCCGCTGACCGTGCGCGGCGACCGCCGCACCGCCGGCCTGATCCGGCGGTGGAGCCCGACGGCCGTCCTCGCCCTCGGCGACACCCAGTACGAGGCCGGGGAGCCGGCGAGCTTCCGCAGCGCCTACGACAGGTCCTGGGGTGCCTTCAAGGCCAGGACCCGTCCGGCCATCGGGAACCACGAGTACCTGGGCGGCGACGGCGCCGCCGGCTACTTCGACTACTTCGGCGCCGCCGCCGGTCCACGCGGGCTCGGGTACCACTCGTTCGATCTCGGCCCGTGGCATGTCGTCGCCCTCAATCCCAGCTGCGCCATGGTGCCCGGCGGGGGCTGCGCCCACGGGTCGGCCCAGTGGGCCTGGCTGAAGAGTGACCTCGCCTCCCACCGGACCCGGTGCACGCTGGCCTACTTCCACGCTCCCTACCGTGCCTCGACGGCACTGCACGGCGGCTCGCCGGAGCTCGCCCACCTCTGGGCGCAGCTCGTGGCCGCGGTGGGCGATCGATCCACCCGGTCAACCGGGTCCATCCCAGCTCCGTCTCCCGGGTCCGGACCTACGGCGTCTACCGGCTGATCCTGTATCCCGACCATTGGGTCGGGGCCTTCAAAGGGGTGGACGGCAACACCTACGACCACGCTGGGCAGTACTGCCATTGACGGATGGGGCGCGACGGAGCGATCCCTCCCGGGCCCTCAGGACGCGAGGTAGCGCAGGACGGCCAGCACCCGGCGGTTGTCGCCCTCCGAGGGTGGCAGGCCGAGCTTGCCGAAGATGCTGGCCACGTGCTTCTCGACGGCGCCGCCGGAGATGACCAGGGCGGCCGCGATCCCGGCGTTGGAGCGCCCCTCGGCCATCAGGGCGAGCACCTCGCGCTCGCGCGGGGTCAGCCCGGCCAGGCCGCGGGCGTGGCGGCCGGCGCCGAGGAGCTGGCCGACCACCTCCGGGTCAAGGGCGGTGCCGCCGGCGGCGACCCGGGCCAGCGCGTCGGCGAACTCGGCCACGTCGGCGACCCGGTCCTTGAGCAGGTAGCCAACGCCAGCGGCGCCGCCCTCAAGCAGCCGGGCGGTGTACCTGGTCTCGATGTACTGGGAGAACACCAGCACGCCGGTCCCGGGATGCCGGCGGCGGAGCTCGAGGGCGGCCCGCAGTCCCTCGTCGGTGTGGGTGGGCGGCATGCGGATGTCGACCACGGCGACGTCGGGACGGTGCTCGGCCACGGCGGCGAGCAGGGCGTCGCCGTCGGCAACGGCGGCGGGCACCTGATGGCCCCGGTCCTCGAGGAGCCGGATGAGCCCCGCTCGCATCAGGGCGGCGTCCTCGGCGATCACGACCCGCATGACCGGCATGCTCTCACGCGCGCAGCGGCAGCTCGACGACGGCCCGGGTCGGTCCGCCAGGCGGGCTCGCCACCTCCAGGCGGCCGTCCACGGTGCTGACCCGCTGGGCCAGCCCTGACAGGCCGCTGCCGCCGGGGTCGGCCCCGCCGCCGCCGTCGTCGGTGACGCTGAGCAGGAGCAGGTCGCCCCGTCCGGTCGCCCGCAGGTCGATCCGGCTGGCGGAGCTGTGCTTGGCCGCGTTGGCCAGCAGCTCGGCGGCGCAGAAGTAGGCGATCGTCTCGATCGCCGGTGTGGGCCGGACCGGGATGTCGGTGGCGAGCTCGACCGGGATGGCGCTGCCGGCGGCGAGGGTGGCGAGGGCGTCGGCCAGGCCGTTGTCGAGCACCGGCGGGTGGATGCCACGGGCCAGGTCGCGGAGCTCGGCCAGGGCGTCCTTGGCGTTCTGGTGGGCGGCGTCGACCAGCTCGCGGGCCCCGGCGACGTCCAGCGGGTCACCGTCGTCGCCGAGCTTCTCCTTGGCCATCCCCAGGTGCATGGCCAGGGTGGCCAGCCGGATCTGGGCGCCGTCGTGCAGGTCGCGTTCGACCTGGCGCAGCAGCGTGGCCGAGTCGTCCACCGCCAGCGCCCGGGTCTGCTCCAGGTCGCGGACCCGCTCGGCCAGCCGGCCGGGGCCCAGCAGCCCCCTGAGGAGCCGGCGGTCGGCGGCCACGACCGCCCTTGTGACCCAGGGGGCGGCCAGCACCATGACCACGCCGACGGCGAAGGCGAGGAACGTTCCCGGGTAGGTGCTGATGTGGAGCACGCGGCCCGGGAACGGGGTGCCGGCCAGCACCGGGCTCAACCGCACGCCGGGTGGGTGGTTGCGGAACAGCCCCCACCAGAACGGGTAGGTCAGGTTGGCCAGCCCGGCGGCCCAGAGGAAGACGGCGTAGCCCTCGGCAACGGCGATCGGCGCCTTCAGCACTGTGTAGGCCAGGGCCCGCCAGCTGGGGCCGTCGCGCAGCCCGGCGCCGAGCCGGCCGAGCGACCCTTGGCGGGGGAGGGCCGGCGGCGGGACCCGCTCGCCCAGCAGCCGTTCGGCAAGCCGTCGGTGGGCCGCGCCCAGCCGCCGGCCCAGGCCGGTCGCCAGGGCCAGCGGCAGCAGCACCGCGACAATCGCGACCGCCCGGACGACCGACCGGGCGGTCCCGGGCACGAGCAGGGCCACGACCACGCCGAGGACGGCCAGCCCGACCAGGACGCCGGCCAGGCAGAACAGCAGCTCGTCGCGGGCCCGCCGGGTGAACGGCGCCCGCAGCGCGGCCCGGGCGAGCGCGGTCATCGAGGTCACCGGACCCGTGGCGGCCATGGGCCCATTGTCCCGCTCAGGCGTCCCGCCTGGCCAGCAGCCACGCGCCGGCGCCGAGCGTTCCGGCGGCGTACAGGCAGAGCACGCCGAGCCCGGCCCACGGCGACAGGAACCGGACCTGGTAGTCGGTCATCGGCTGGACCGCGGTCAGCGAGTTGGCCACGATCGCGATCGGCAGGTACGCCATCAGCGAGTGCGTCAGCACGGCGACGAACTGGGCCAGGACGTACACGCCGCCGACGAGCACGGCAATGGCGGCCGGGGTGTGCCGGATGATGGCGCCGAGGCCAAGGCCGATCAGCCCGACCAGGCAGAAGCCCGCCCCACCCAGCAGCACCGCCCGCAGCACGCCGGGCTGGCCGAGCGTTGGCCCCGGGATCCCGCCCGGCAGGGCGGCCGTCCCGGCGAAGAAGGCGATGAACCCGGCGGCCTCCCCGGCCGCCAGCGCCACCACCCCGAACACCGCCGCCTTGGCGGCCAGCACCAGCGGCCGGTTGGGGATCGCGGCCAAGGTCGCCCGGATCATCCCCGAGGAATACTCGCCGGTCATCACCAGCACGCCCAGGACGCCGATCAGGAGCAGGCCGAGGGAGATGCCGGCGAGCGAGTTGTTGGTCAGGTCGGCGGCCGCGTCCCTGGTGTTGAGGCCAACGGCGACCGCGATCCCGATCGCGCCGGCGACGGTGGCGGTCAGCACCCACCAGGTCGAGCGCAGGCTGCGCAGCTTGATCCACTCCATCCGGGCCACCTGCGAGAAGCGGTAGCGGCCGCCGGTCGCCGCGGTGGTCGTCATGCGGTCCTCCCCTTGGAGCCAAGTGCCCCCCGGTACTCGGTGCTGCCCGAGGTCAGGTCGAAGAACGCCTCCTCGAGCGACGCCGAGCGGGCCGACAGCTCGGCCACCGAGGTGTCCGCCAGCAGCCGCCCTCGGCCGATCACCACCACCTGCTCGGCGGTCAGGGCGAGCTCGCCGATCAGGTGGCTGGAGACGAGCACGGTGCGGCCCTCGGCCGCCAGCGACCGCAACAGGTCGCGGATCCAGCGGATGCCCTCGGGGTCCAGGCCGTTGACCGGCTCGTCCAGCAGCAGCACCCGAGGGTCGCCGAGCAGCGCGGCGGCGATGCCGAGACGCTGGGCCATGCCGAGCGAGAACTTCCCCGCCCGCCGGGCGCCGGCGTCGGCCAGGCCGACGAACCCGAGCACCTCCTCCACCCGTGACCGCGGGATGCCGTTACTGGCCGCCAGCGCCCGCAGATGGGCACGGGCGCTGCGGCCAGGGTGGAACGCCCTCGCCTCCAGCAGCGCCCCCACCTCGCGCAGCGGCCAGCGGAGCTCCCGGTAGCGACGCCCTCCGATCCGCGCCTGCCCGGCATCCGGCCTGTCCAGACCAAGGATCAGCCGCATGGTGGTGGACTTGCCCGAGCCGTTCGGCCCCAGGAAGCCGGTCACCACCCCAGGCCGCACGTCGAAGCTGAGCCGGTCGACGGCGACAGTGGCGCCATAGCGTTTGCTGAGCCCGTGAACCTCGATCATGTGCAACTCCCGTTCTCGCTCGGAAGCTCACGCTACGACCCGCTCAGGCCCGCGAGAACGCGGCTACCACCCCTCTTGGCACCGGGGGTTTTCCCCCCGCTTGCGTACCTTCCAGCACACCCAGGGCAAGCTCGCCATCACTCTTCCCTGACCTCCGGCTCGGCCTGGGCCAGGGAGACCAGGTGGGGCTTGGGACGGTCGTCGACGACCAGGCGGAACACGTCGGGGCGGTTGTAGTGGCCCACCGGGTCGAACAGGCGCCGGCGGGCCCGGGCGGCGTCCAGGTCGAGCTCCGCGTACAGGATGCCCTCCTCGCGGACCAGCGGCCCGGCCAGCACGGTCCCGGTCGGGTCGACGATGACCGAGTAGCCGTCCAGCATCCAGTCGCCGTGTGGCTCGGCCCCCCGCCACAGCCGCTCCCGCTCGGGCACGCTGTCGGGCAGCTCGGAGAACCGGGCCGCCGGGGCCACCCCGATCACGTGGCAGACGCCTTCCCGGGCGATGTGGCGCATGGTGGCGACCCAGGGCTCGTGGGTGGCCAGAGTCGGCGCGACCCAGATGTCGACCCCCTGGGAGTACAGCGCGAAGCGGGCCAGCGGCATGTAGTTCTCCCAGCAGATCAGCCCGCCCACCCGGCCGACCGTGGTCTGGTGGACGCGCAGGTCCGAGCCGTCCCCCATGCCCCACACCAGCCGCTCGGCGTGGGTCGGCACCAGCTTGCGGTGCTTGCCGAGCAGCCCGCCGTCGGCGTCGAAGAAGAGGATCGTGTTGTAGATGGTGCTGCCGTGCTCCTCGCGCTCGTTGACCCCCATGACCAGCTGCACGCCGGCGTCGCGGGCGGCCGCGCCCAGCCGTTCGGTCACCGGGCCGGGCACCACCACCGACTGCTCCAGCAGCCGCACGTGCCAGGCCGCGTCCTCGCCCGGCAGCACCTCGTCGACCCAGGCCGGCCAGGCGGGCAGGAACGCCTCGGGGAAGACCACCAGGCGCGCCCCCTCCACCGCCGCCTTCTCGATCAGGGCCTCCGCCTTGCCCACGCTGGCCTCCAGGTCCAGGAACACCGGGGCGGCCTGGACCGCGGCCACCTTCACCTTCACCGTCCGTTCCGGCCGGGCGTGCCGACGACCGCCTCCAGGACTTCCTGCCGCTGCGTGATGGTGGCGATGTCCATGGCGTTCCTCCCGCCGGTGGTGAGCCCGCCTCCGGGCCGTCCACCATGACTTTACGGCGCGGCCCGGGGCCGGGGATCGGGAGGGTGCCCTAGATCACAGGGCCGGCGCCCCATCCTTGGCCGGCGAGACCCCGAGGCGGCGTCCGGCGGCGAGCAGGCTGACCCCTGGGAAGTCGAGCCCGGCCGGCGTCCGGTAGGGGCGGGCCGCCGCTTCGAGGCGGGCCCGTAGCTGGCCCATGGCGGGCTCGGGCAGCGCGGCCAGCCGCTTGGCCAGCGGCCCGGCGAGCGCCGACGTCCTGGTCCACCAGGCGTCGAAGGAGGCGTCCCGCAGCGGCGTCGGCACCTCGGTGACGGCGACATCGGCGAGCCCGGCGTCGGCGAGCAGGCGGGCCAGCCGCTCAGGGTCGTCGAGCGCGAACGGCCCGGGGATGCCCGGCGGGGGAACGGGCGCGCCCAGCTGGGCGCTGACGGCGTCGAACACCAGGCTCAGCCACGGGTTGCGCGCCCGCGGCCCCCAGACGGCGAGCGCGACCCGGCCGCCAGGCCGCAGGACCCGGCGGATCTCGGCCAGCGCGTGGGCCGGGTCGACGGCGAACATGAGGCCTTCGCGGCACAGGACGACGTCGTAGGCCAGGTCGGGCTGGTCGAGGTCGTCGAGGTCAAGGGTCAGCGTGCGGACGTTGCCGAGCCCGAGCGCGGCCGCCCGGGCCGCCGCGATCGCGGTCATCTCGGGGGCGACGTCAGACAGCGCCACCTCGCCGGCCGGGCCGACCAGCTGGGCCGCCGCGATCCCGACGCCGCCGGCGCCGCAGGCCAGCTCGAGCACGCGGTCGCCGGGCCGGGGGGCCGACAGCTCGAGCATGCCGGCGGTGACGGCCGCGCCCCGGGTGTCGGCGTAGTCGGCGTGCTCGCCCCACGAGGGGGCCACCGACGCCCACATGCCGTGCAGCTGCGCGCGCAGGGTCGCGGTGCTGGTCTCCATCACGGACCTCCTCTACTTTCATTACTCGTAACGAGTAATGAATTCTCGTGTACGATACTGGAATGGCCGAGCCTGTCAAGCCCCGGCGGAGCTACCACTCCCCGCGCCGCCAGCAGCAGGCGGCCGCGACCCGCCAGGGGATCCTCGAGGCGGCCCAGCGGCTGTTCGAGCGGCGGGGGTATCCGGCGACCACGATGGAGCAGGTCGCGGCCGAGGCCGGTGTGGCGCTGAAGACGGTCTATGTCGCCTTCGCGACCAAGAGCGGGCTGCTGCGGGCCCTGTGGGACCTGCGCCTCAAGGGCGACCAGGACCAGGCGGCCGTGGCCGAGCGGCCCTGGTACCGGGAGGTCGTCGAGGAACCGGACCCGGAGCGGCAGTTGCGGGGCAACGCGGCCAACGCCCGCGTGGTCAAGCAGCGCATCGGGGGCGTGCTCAAGATCCTGCGGTCCGCGGCCCCGGTGGACGCCGACGCCGAGGCGCTGTGGCGCCTGATCGGCACCGACTTCTACGGCAACCAGCGCGCGATCGTGGAGTCCCTGCACGCCAAGGGGGCGCTCCGGCCAGGCCTGGACGTCGCCAGCGCGACCGACATCCTCTGGGCGCTCAACCACCCCGACGTCTGGCTGCTGCTGGTCGGCGAGCGCGGCTGGGCCCCCGAGCAGTGGGAGCGATGGTTCGCCGACACCGCCTGTGCCCAGCTACTCCGGGATACATCTCTCTAGCGGCCTGGCCCGATCGCTCAAGTTGGGATGTCGTCTTCCGACATCTCAGTCACATGCGCAATCGACTGCAGGTACCCCACGAGCAGCCACCGCGCCGGGCCTGGGCTGATCTGCCGCTGTGGACCAAAGGGCTGGTGGTGGTGGCCATCCCGTTGCTGGCGCTGCTGCTGGCCACGGTGCTGTTCGGGGTCGCCCTGGCCCAGGACCGGCAGGCCCAGGACGCGGTCCTGCACACGGTCGAGGTCGAGCGTCAGATCGCCCACGTGCGCATCCAGGTCCAGGCCGGGGTGACCGGGTACGTGCTGACCGGGGAGCGCCGCTACCTGACCTCGTACGAGACCGCCCGGCGGGAGCTCCCGGAGGCCGTCGGCCAGCTCGGCGACCTCGTCAGCGACAACCCGGGGCCGATGGACTGGGTGGAGCGGGTCAGGGCTCTGGTCGACGCGCGGGCCGACCTCCTGGAGGCGCTGGTCGCCAACGTCCAGGCCAACCGGCCTCCGGCCAGCCGGGCCGAGCTGCTCGACCAGAACAAGGTCAGCGGCGACGCGCTGATCGCCCAGCTGCAGGCGATGCAGGACAGCGAGCAGCGACTGCTGTCGGTCCGCCAGGCCCAGGCGCGGCGGGCTCGCACGCTGGCCCTCGGCGCGATCGGGCTGAGCGTGCTGCTGGGGATCGCCGGCGGGATCGCGGCCGTACTGCTGTTCACCTCGGGCGTGACCCGCCGGGCGGCCCGGCTGGAGCAGAACGCCGACCGGCTGGCCGGCGGGCTCCCGTTGCTCCCGGCGCTGCCCGACAGCGACGCCCTTGGCGAGCTGGGGCGCGGCCTGGAGCGGGCCGCCGTGTTGCTCGGCGAGCGAGAGCGGGCGCTGCGGGAGGCCCAGGCCCTGCTGGAGCACATCGTCGCCTGGAGCCCGATGGTGATGTTCCGGGGCCTGCTGGGCGGCAGCGGCGAGCGCTCCATCAGCGGCAACGTCGAGCGGCTGCTCGGCTACACCCAGGAGCAGGTGCTCGGGACGCCCAGCTTCTGGGCCGACCAGCTCCACCCCGAGGACCGCGAGCGCTTCACCGCCATGCTGGAGCGGGCCGTCGTCGAGCGGGCCCCACAGGTGGAGCAGGAGTACCGGTTCCTGCTCCAGGACGGCTACCGCTGGCTGTACGGCGTCACCCGGCTCGTCTACGACGACGACGGCGCCCTGGCCGACACCCTCGGCTACGCCATGGACGTCACCGAGCGCAAGCACGCCGACGACGCCGTGCGGGAGCGGGAGGCCACCCTCCAGGCGGTGATCAACGCCTCCCCGGACATCATCACCATCCTGGACGCCGATGGCGCCATCCGCTCGATGAGCCCGGCCGCCCAGCGGATCCTCGGGCGGCAGGCCGAGACCAGGATGGGCCGCAGCGCCCTCGACTCGGAGTTCGTGCATCCCGACGACCTGGAGCGGTTCGCGCACGCCCAGCGTCAGCTGCTCAGCTGGGAGCGGGAGAGCGCCTCGGTCCGGGTCCGGGTCCGCCACGTCGAGGGGCACTGGCTCACCCTTGAGGCGCACAGCCGGGCCCTGGCAGCGCCCGAAGGCCTGCTGATCGTCTCCCGCGACGTCACCGAGCAGGCCAAGCTGGAGGAGGACCTGCGCCTGGCCAAGCTCGCCGCCGAGCAGGCCAACGACGCCAAGAGCGAGTACCTGTCACGCATGAGCCACGAGCTGCGGACGCCGCTGAACGCCATCCTCGGGTTCGCCCAGCTGCTGGACCTGGACGACCTGGACACCGAGCAGCGCGACAACCTCGGCCACATCATGTCGGGGGCGCGGCACCTGCTCAGCCTCATCAACGAGGTGCTCGACATCGCCGCCATCGAGGCGGGACGGCTGTCGCTGTCCCTGGAGCCGGTCGCGCTGGCCGACGTGGCCGCCGAGACGGTCAGCCTGATCCGGCCCCTGGCCGACCAGCACCAGATCGTCCTGGTCGGTCCCAACGTCGCGTGCACCACCCACGTCCTCGGCGACCGCCAGCGGCTCAAGCAGGTGCTGCTGAACCTCCTGTCCAACGCCGTCAAGTACAACCGCGAGGGCGGCTCGGTCCACCTGGCGTGCGAGCCGGTGCCCGGCGAGCGGCTCCGCATCAAGGTCACCGACACCGGGCTCGGCATCGTCCCCGAGGCCCTGGAACGGCTCTTCGTCCCGTTCGAGCGGG